>JAVVPN010000049.1:0-20613 GCA_036655755.1 Bacteroidales bacterium
TAGAGCACAACCTTGCCAAGGTTGGGGTCGCGGGTTCGAGTACCGTTTTTCGCTCCAAAAGGTGGTTCTGGAATTATCCGGAATCACCTTTTTACTTATTATGAATTTTGCCTTCTGAAAAGTAGGATAGATCCATGAAGAATGTGATTTAATTTGTATTTTTAATTTTAGAGCGATTTTTATTCTATTGAATTAAAAAATTAAGAATTATGAGAAAGACGTTATTCGGATTATTGTGTATGGCTTTGTTCTCTTTGGGAGCATGCAAACAAAAAAGTGCTGAGAATACTCAGCCAATAGTTCCTGATATGCATACGGCAGAAACCTCTCTTGATTATCCTGGCGTGTATGAAGGAGTAATTCCGGCTGCATCCGGGCCGGGCATTAAGATTACGCTTACTCTGAATAAAGATAAGACCTATGAAATGGTTTCAGACTATATCGGAGAAAAAAACAGCATCTTCACTGATAAGGGCAATTATGAGATTGACGGGAATATTATTACCCTTAATATGAAAGATGATGCTCCTCGTTATTTAAAAGTGGAAGAGGGCCGGGTACGTATGCTGGATGCCGACAAACAAGTTGTGAAAGGAGCATTGGAAAACGACTATATTCTGAAACAAGAAAAAGTATTTTAAAAATACGGGGAACTCTTTTTCCAATACCACCACTGGATATATACCGGAAGGAAGCATAAGATACTAAGAAATGAAAGTATTCCTAATGCTCCGAATGTGAGAGCCAGGAATAATTGCTTGAAAAAAGCAACCTCAATAAGTAATATCATAATACCTGCTACTGGCAAAATCCAATGTAAAAAGGTTTTTTGAGCACAATAAAATGCAATGCTGCCGAAAATAGCGGGGATTAATATGAAAAAATTTTCTCCGATTATTCCAAACAGTATCACTGATAAGAGATTGGTAGTGAATATAAGATTCCACCACCAATCTCTTTTTATTTTGTTTTCTTTTATCCGATACCATTTGTAATATATTATACCCGTCCATATTAATATAAAAAATAGAGTAATAGAAAGATCCGCTGTCACATAGAGTGTCTGTGTCAAGCTAAATTGCCGACCTGCCAGATAAGTAACTATCCATGCGAATCCGGTACCGGTCAGAAAAGAGAGAATCAGAATACTTAATATGCAAAATTGTTTTTTTAATAATTCTTTTAATCCGAATTGACTCTTTGCATAATACCATCCGCATACAACAAGAAAAAGCACCCAGCTGCATATATTAATAATCAGCCACCCTTTCTGACTACTTCTGATCAATCCCACGGGTGGTAACAGGAAAAACAAATCATTCTGGTCTGTATAAAAGAAATCCTCAGCATGATAGATGTCAGAATGAAGATATTCCTGGATGATTGGTTTTAATTGTGTTGCATAATGATTTAAAGACGATTCTGATACAGCTTCAATCCGGTCATGATGCGTATGATAATAGTTTAAGTTATCGATAACAGCAAAATTCATACCGGGAATTTTATCTTTGATAATACCAAAATCCGTATAATTGGGCATTAAGCGATATACTACAGATGTAAGTGAATAGGCGTACGGTTGATTTGCATTAGCGTATAAACTCATTATTTTCTGATTTCCGACAGATGTTTCAAATAATAAAGCTGGCCCTTTTACACCGCGGGCTTCTACATTAATCGTCAGATTTACATTCTTGAAAATTTCCGGATGATATTCAACTGCTTTTTTCATACCGGCCGTATGCTCTTCTTCAAGGTCTGTAAAAAGGATCTTGATTCCTTGTTTCCATTCTGAGCGCGACAAAAGCAACTCATCTAATAAACCATAGATAATACCGACACCATAACCATCGTCAGCAGCTCCATAAGAGTAGCGTGTCGAATCTAATCCCGATGGTTTTCCGGTTGAATCATAATGAGCGGTAAGCAGAAGATAGCTTGTGGTATCGGTTGTGATGGGAGGATCAATGCGAACATAGATATTGGCAAGAGAAACCAATGTGCCATTACGGGTAAGAATTGAATCATGACGGAGTATCTCGGGATTTAAATCAAGCATTTCAAGCCGATTAATCAGGTAGTCGCACACTTTTTTGCGAGCTTCCGGATTAAGGAACGAATGAGGTTCCGACCCTACTGATTTAATGATTTCCAATGCATTTTGAGTAATACCGTCCGTCTGCTTATCTTTAAAAAGAGGATAATTCCAACTTATGAGAACAGCGATTATACTCAACACGATATAAATTACAGACTTAAGGAGGTTTTGTTTCTTCATATTATGAAATCGCCATCACTCACCTAAAGTTGAGATACCCAACAGACGGTATATAAATGGCGCATTTATATTTTAATATTAAAAATAATATAAATGAAAATAGTGATTTTTATCCTTTGTTTTTATTGGAATATTGATTATACCAATGAATAAAATGTTCCATTCCTTCTTCCAATCCTACTTGCGGGCAATATCCGTATTCGTTGATCATCGGATCGATATCTGCATACGTACATAAAACATCCCCTTTCGGCAAATCTGAAAGGATTTTAGGAGAATGATTGCCTGTTACGGATTCTATAATGCCAACGAGTTCGAGAATAGACGACGGATTGCTATTTCCGATATTATAGACATGAAAAAACTCCTCTTTGTCTGCCGGATATTTTTCTGCAACTAATAATATCCCATTTACAATATCATCAATATAGGTGAAATCCCGCCACATTTCTCCCCGGTTATTAAGCTGCAGTGGCCGATGATTCAGTATTGCATCTGTAAATAGATATGGAGCCATATCAGGACGTCCCCAAGGCCCGTAAACCGTAAAAAAGCGGAGAGCGGTAGTTCGCAGATGATGTGTATGGGCATAAGAATATGCCATTAACTCATTTGCTTTTTTAGTAGCGGCATACAGGCTTGCCGGTTGATCAGTCTGGTCGGATGTAGCATAAGGATATTTTTTATTCATTCCATATACACTCGAACTACTTGCGAAAAACAGGTGATCTACCTTGAATCGTCTGCAAGCATCCAGTATCTGATAAAATCCGTTGATATTGCAATGAATATAACTGTCCGGATTTTGTAAACTATATTGAACTCCGGCTTGGGCAGCCAGGTGAAACACCTGGTCAAAGTGGTATTTAGAAAAGAGTTGTTCTATCTTTTTGCGATTGCAGATATCCTCTTTTATAAATGTGAAATTTGAATATTGATCGCTCAAAACCGGATTATGGAATTTAATCAGATTCTTAGCGATTCCTAACTTATTCAGACGGGCATATTTTAATGCCGGATCGTAATAGTCATTCAAATTATCTATTCCGATTACCTGATGTCCTTTTTCCAATAATCTGTTTGATAGATGCATGCCGATAAATCCGGCAGCTCCTGTTATCAGAATATTCATAGCTTTTATTATTCAATAGTATAAACTTCATATTTCCCCGCTACACGTCTCTCTTTGTTTTGCAGCCATAATCGTAAAGAATCATTCTTACTGATTATTTTCGTGGTTGTAAATAAAATATAAGGACGTGTGATTTGTTCTTTTTTAGTAAGGATAGTCCATTCAGAAAATGGCGTAACGGAAACGTTTAAATAAACTTCCATGTTTTCGGATCGTCCGATGCCTAAAGAGGCATAACGCATCGTTTTGTGCATCCGGCCTAACTCTTGCGCTTCTTTTGTAATGTTCCCGAATCCCAGATAGCTGTTGAATCCGGGTATTTGAAATGCACTCAAAAAAATAAAAACGATAATTCCGGCAGATCCCAATGTAATTGCTCTGATAATATCCCCTTTTAGTAAAGATACAATTGCCACTCCTCCCACAATCGTTAATAAAATAGCGCCTGTTATTAGAAGCCACGGATAGGAGAGCGTAAAAGGCAGGTGTTCTTCCATATACAGGCATATGGGTAATGCCGTACAAAGCAAGATAACCGGAATCCAGATCATAGCTCTGACAAGTTTACTTTGTTTTACGTCATCTATTACCATGAATGCAAAATATATGAAGAACGGATAAATCGGTAACAAATAAATATCCACTTTCGAACTAACCAGTGATAATAATAAAAATGTTGAGAATATAATGACAATAAAGAACTGCCGGATAGGATATTCCTTTATCAATCTCTGTCTGAATCCGCGAATAATTGTTGCAGCTCCGAATAAAGACCAGGGAGCGGCCAAAAGCCAAAATCGTAATATATAAAAATAAAAAGGTTCTTTGTGATGGAACGAATTAACCGCCCGGTCAAATGTCTGATGAAATAACAGATTCTTCAAATACGCTATGCCTCCTTCATGATAAACGGTTGCAAACCAAATACAACATAAAACAAGCATTACACCCCATGTGCGCCAGCCCAGATAACGGCCGATCGTTGTTATCTTCTTATTTATAATTAAAAAGATGATAATCGCGATTACAGGGATAAGTAGTCCGATAGGCCCTTTACTGAAAATACCCAGAAAGAGATAAATCGGAAACAGCCATTCGTCATCTTTAGAGGATGTTCCGTTATAAAGTTTATAAAATGTGTAAAGAGAGAGCACAATGAATAGGGTCATCAGAATATCCATACGCATCACCAAAAAAGCTCCGGTGAACAGCCCCGTAGTTAATAAAACCAGCATCGGTGGTAGCCGCTTCTTTATATTGGCATTCGGAAAACACCATCGGTTCATAATTAACATAATACAGGCTGTAATCATTAGGTTGATCAACCCCATAAAAAACAACAGATGTTTTCCGGCAATTGCGCGTCCTGCCATCATTAACCAAAAATAAAGTGGGGGCTTATCTGCGTAAGGAATGCCATGATTGTAAAACACAACTATTGATCCGTTATTTAATGCCTCATCTACAATACTGACATACCTCAATTCGTTATTTGGGGTATAGTCGCGCAATATGAAAATTGGCAGAAAGCAAATCAATGGTATCAGATAAAGCAGAAAACGGTAAATTTGCTTCATATTTTTTCCTCCGATTTTTTCAGAATAAATAAGTTCCGTGAATAAACAAAGATGCCGGTTGCCTGTCCTATTATTAATACAGGATCGTGTCTGAACAAGGCATACGATAAAATGATCATTGCTCCAAACATACTGATTATCCAGAATCCGGCAGGTAAGATCGATTCATTTCGTTTACGCGAATAAAGCCACTGGTAAATAAAGCGCAGGGTAAATATAACCTGACCGGCAGTGCCCCAGATCAATAGCGGGATAGGGATTGATTCATTCTGAAATAAGCGCATTATGCTCTCCTGCCAATCAAATAACAACCAGCTGATGGCTGCAAGGGGCGTAACCGAGAATATAAAACGTAAAATACCGGGTATCTGCTGCCATCGTGCCTGTATTTTCAGATTCCATATATAGATGTAATAAGAAAATAATTGTCCTATCAGAATGGCAAAGTCATCACGTAGCCAGCCATAAACAAATAACAGAAAGGAGGCGCCCATACTCAGTTGCCAAAAAATAACAGGCGACAATACTTGTCGGGCTTTTTCCGATAATATCCATTGAACCAGAAACCTGGCAAAGAACAATCCCTGTGCCAAAAAGCCAATACCTAATATCCAGATACTCATGCTTCAGATTTCAAACTTTTTGTTCATTGATATGATAACGAATATATCTCTTCTCCATCCATTTATAAGCAAAGCAATCTATAAACGGACCAATAAGGCGGTTTCTTAAATTATATTTAGCAACTCCCGCCATCCTTGGAAAGTGGCTCACCGGTACCTCTTTTACATCTACTCCTTGCAAGCGGATTAAAGCAGGTATAAATCGATGCATTCCTTTAAAGAATGGAAGTTTGCGGGCGTTGGGGGTAGCTATTATTTTTAGTGGACATCCGGTATCTTCAATTCCGTCATGTGTCATATATCGCCTGAAACTATTTGCCAGTTTACTGCTGACTTTCTTGATAACATTATCTTTCCTGTTTGTACGAATTCCCGTAACAAGGGCGTATTCTTTTAAATAGGGTATTAACCGATTGAAATCTTCAGGAGACGTCTGTAAGTCGGCATCTATATATCCTGTATAAGGCGATTCCACGAGGTCGAAACCACTTTTTAGCGCACTGCTTAACCCACAGTTATGATCAAAAGAGATATAGTAAAAATCTTTATTGGCAATACATATCTGTCGTATTTTTTCAAGACTCCCGTCATCTGATCCATCGTTGATAAATAAAACACAACTATTTAGAAGTGCATGAGTAAGGTATTCAGTTAAAGATTTTTCAAGACGAATTACATTTTCTTCTTCGTTGTATAAGGGGACCAATATTGTCAGGTCATAATTTGAAGTTTGATTCATAGTTTTTGCGTTCTTCTTTCTTTTTACATTTTTAATAACAGTTTAAAATGCCATATAGTTTGATGATGACTTTTTAGAATAAAAAAATCCTTTAAAAAGAATAACAGAACATGTTTTTGTATACATTTGTCGCCGTTTTAAAAAATGTATTAAAGCCTCATTAGGTTGTGTTATGAAAAAATTATTTATTGGTGTAGCAACCGTGCTTATGCTGGCAAGTTGCACCCAACGTGTTCAGCTTGGAGCTGATCGTCAGATTGAAACACATGTATTGCATGCACAGGATGTTGATCCGAAAACTCCTGCGGAAGTGTTGGAAATTTTAAAAGAAGGTAATCGTAATTTTGTAGAGAAACACATGAGTGATCGTGATGCGATGGCTCAGCTGATTGAATCGGCGCAGGATGGTCAACATCCGTTAGCGATCGTATTGTCATGCATCGACTCTCGTGTACCGGTTGAAACGATTTTCGATAAAGGCGTTGGCGACCTTTTTGTTGCCCGGGTTGCCGGTAATGTGGTAAATGCGGATATCCTCGGTAGCATGGAGTATGCCTGCGAGCATTCAGGATCGAAAGTAGTTGTTATTCTTGGGCACGAATGCTGTGGTGCGGTTCACTCTGCATGCGAGCATGTAGATGCCGGAAACATGACACAAATGTTGGCTAAAATCCAACCGGCAATCGATAGTTGCATGGCAACGGAGGCAGATACGCATTCAGCGAAATTTGAAAATGACGTGGTGCGTAAGAATGTTGAAATCATGGTTGATCGTGTACGAAAAGAAAGCGAGATATTGAGCCACATGGAGCACGAAGGTCTGATTCAGGTCGTAGGTGCTATCTTTAATCTTCATACCGGAGTTATTGATTTTCTGTAATTATTAAAAAGGAAATCTGTTTTAAGCGCTTATTGCATAGGCCTTAAAACAGATTTTTTTTAATAATACAATTTATTCGCTTCACTTTCCTTTTTTTACAAACAGGTCGGCAACGCTATTTTCATGGAACACTTCGTCGCGCATATAAGCCGGAACATGTTCATGATGATGCTTTTTGGTATCCTTTGTTTGTTTTCTTTTTTTAGGTTCTGATTCTTTTGTCAACCGCATGATTCAAATGTTTTTTTAAGTCGGACAATGAGTACCTTCTCTTATTTATAGGACAAATAAATCCACAAAAAGTTCAAAAATCAAACAATCATCCTCTCTGTTTCATTATATATAAAGACTAAATTATGACTTTTTATATATGGATGATTCAATCATTGATATTTCAGACGAGACCTGTTTGATCGAACCTGCTTCTGATAATTCAAATCTGGTTAAATCTTCTGTTGAAGTACCCTTTTGGCTGCATAAATATATTTTTGGAGCCTATGAAATTAACTATGCCACTCCTGAGCAAAAGCGTTTTTACGACGAATTAAAATCCAGATTTCTGAAAGGCGAATATCTCGATGTAAAGGACAACTCCAATTATATATTCGTATTACTGTTTGAGTTGCTCAACGAATATAAAGAGCATAAGGATATTCATTTATTCGAGCGTCAGATCAGGTTGCTCGTTACTCATTATCCTGTATGCCGTTCGTATGCATTATCTTATTTGTTTAAGCTGATTGCCGAAAACGAATCTGAGCGCGATCCGATTTTCAATGAGGTTGCGTCATTCGTGATTACGGCACAACAAGCTTCTGTGAAAGCGATTCAGGAGATGTTTTCTCTTTCTTACCAACATGCGGTTGAGTTAATGGAGCAGTTGGAAGAGGCCGGGGTAGTGGGGCCGTTTGACGATACGCCCTTACGGCAGGTGCTGATGACGAGTGTCTTTCAAATCCGGCCGGCGATGAGTGACGAAACGGAGGCAAGGCTGATTGAGGAATTTCCTGACTTTTACTGGACCTTGAGTCAACGCTATGCAAAGCAGCTCAACCTGACGCGTAAGGAAAAACGCATTCTTGATCAGGTACGCATCTCAGACAGCAGCTTCAACCGAATAGAATTTTTTCGGCTAACAATCATCCGGCTATTTTTGGGTTCAGTTGAAAAAATGAATGCGTATTATGCGATGTTCAATTCCTCATTGTCTCGTCAAATGCATGGGCTGGCCGACTTAATAGCCCGTAAGCATTACCGATACCGTCTGCATAGTCGTAATTATAATGCATTTTTGCAATCGGCCTCTCTTGAACAGTATTCAGCCCTATTTAAAATATGCGAAAATGAGATACGTCAGTACTATGGGCATAAGCGTAAAGTACAAATACCGGGATATTGTAATCATGACCAGATTGTCGATTCGCAGGGGGAGAATCTTTTCGACCGTTTTCGGAGTTTGGTTGTAGACGGATTGGCCGCGCTTCCTGTATTAAGCGAAGAGTTGGAGATGGAATTGAATGCGCAGAACTGTACGCGTTGGAAAGAGAAGTTTGCAAAACTTACAGCTTCTGTACGTGATGGGAACAGTTTCCTTGCAGAGATTCTTGAGTTGGGCAGATTAAACCGTAAGAATCCTTCCTTGGATATGATTTATTTTGAAGCATCCAAAGCAATCGCAAAAACAGATAAAACCACTTCATTGATTCTCTATCTCCATTATCTTGATACCGAACTCAAATCGGAGTTTTTCAGTTACAAAGATCTTTCTAAAACAGTGCGTAAAAGTTTGTTTCGCGATGATGACCAGATGAAGGAATTTGAAGGAATAATCAACCGACTGATTGAAACCGGCGATCTCGCCGGGGCAATAGAGGCGGTAAAGCTTTTTTATCAGCCCAGGCGCAAACGTGTTCATATCAATCGCGGTCATATACAACAGGTTCAGACCCATCATGCCGCTACAGTGCGTTTATTGAATAAGTATTTGCAAGATGAGGTGGACGAACCGGAAGAAACCGAACTTTCTATCTCAATTCCTGAGGTTTTGAACAATCATAATTCGGGTTATATTGTTAATCTTAATGAGATACAGCAATCTGTATTGCATTTGTTCGAAAAGAATAATTTCATTATTCCTCAACCCGACTTGATGGCGTTTGCCAAAGAAAAAGGATATTTCGTAAATCAATTGATCGAAAGTATTAACGAGCTGTGTTATGATGAGCTCGATGATTTACTGATAGAGGAAGATGAAGCGTGTTACCTGCTAAATAAGGACTATTATCATAGAATAGCATTATGATAAACAACATAAAACCAAAGGAAGCCACCGCGATTATTAATTCGCTTATTGGCGGCGTTGTTCCGCAGATAGGGGTGCAGCATATCACAGTGGGGCGCTCTGACGAAATCAAGGCGGTAATAGATGCGTTGGAAGATGTAAAAAACGGCCATAGCATGATGAAATTCTGGGTAGGCGATTTTGGAGCCGGCAAATCTTTCATGTTGCATCTGATGAATACTGTGGCACTCAAGCAAAAATTCGTGGTGGCAAATGCCGACTTTACTCCCGATAACAGGCTTTATTCTAATGACGGGAAAAGTGTAGCGCTTTATACAGCATTGATGGATAACCTTGCCATACAAACCAAACCCGAAGGGGGCGCGCTACAAACATTGCTCGAAAAATGGATCGAACAGGTGATCGTCAAAACGGCAGAAGAGCACAAAATACCCCTTACTGAAATACGCAGTGAGAAATACCTCGGTCTGATTCAAACCGATATTTTAAAAACAATCAACGAATTAACCGATGTGGGCGGATTTGATTTCGGGCTCGCAATCATGAAATATTACGAAGGCTATATCCGTAACGACGATCTTTTGCGAAAAAATGCGTTGCGCTGGCTAAAGGGGGAATACCGTACCAAAACAGAAGCACGCCAGGATCTGGGGATTCGTGAAATCATCAATGATGCCAATTATTATGATATGCTCAAAAATTTCGGGCGTCTCTTTGTCAGTATGGGATATAGCGGTTTTATGATTAATCTCGATGAAGCCATCAATTTATATAAAATATCAACCTCGGCAATGCGTGAAAAGAACTATGAAAAGATTCTTACTATTTATAATGACTGCTTTCAAGGGAAAGTGGGCAATATGTTTTTTAATATTGCCGGTACTCGCGAAGTGGTGGAAAACGAACGGCGAGGGTTCTTTAGCTACAATGCACTAAAAACGCGTCTTGAATCGAATAAATTCGAAACGGATCAGTTTCGCGATTTTAGCCAGCCGGTAATCAAACTGCTTCCGCTCGATCACGATGAAATATTCGTGTTGCTAAAAAAACTGCAGGCAATCTTCGACTATCATTATAAAGTAGAGATGGATATCTCGGATGAGGATATCCGGCTTTTCATGGAAGAGATATTCAATAAACCCGGAGCATCCGAGTTTTTGACTCCTCGTGAAGTGATTCGTGATTTTCTGAATATACTTAATTTGTTGCGTCAAAATCCTGCTTTGGATAAACAAACCCTGTTTGGCGATATTAAAATTGAGGATGAACGCAGTGATATATCATTACTGGATAATATAGAAGAATTGTAATGCCTTATAATCATCTTTCTGAACCGATACGCCGCTATATTCGCGATAAACGCTGGGAGAAATTGCGTCCAATCCAAGCGGCTGCCATCAACCGGATTATAGATTCGGACGATCATTTCATTCTTGCATCCCGTACGGCTTCGGGCAAAACAGAAGCCGCTTTTTTGCCGATTCTTTCAAAAACAGACTTCCATGAACCGGGCATACAAGTGCTTTATATTTCACCGCTCATAGCTCTGATCAATGATCAGTTTAACCGAGTGGAGGAATTGTGCGGTTATCTGGATGTGTCTGTGACTAAATGGCATGGTGAAGCAAATAAATCGCAAAAGGAAAAAGCGCTTAAGAATCCCGGAGGGATTATGCTGATTACCCCCGAGTCATTAGAGGCCATGTTTGTGCATCGTCCGTATAATATCCGTAAGCTTTTTTCGAATCTCAAATATGTGGTGATCGATGAAATCCACTCTTTCATAGGCTCCGACCGGGGTACACAACTTAAATCTATCCTTAGCCGTTTGCAAGAGATCAACACCTCTCGTTTCTGTGTGATCGGGCTTTCTGCAACGATTGGTGACTACAATGAAGCAAAGCAGTTTACCGGTGATCCGGAACATACTAAAGTGCTCATTGATAAGACTGCAAAAGAGATACATCCCGATTTCCGCTATTTTAAAAATGATGCGGTAGAGTTGCCGTTGGAACTGCTTAAGGATCTTTATATCGAAAGTCGTCAAAGCAAAATGCTTATTTTTCCGAATAGTCGGGGACGCACAGAGGAGATTGCCGTAAAACTCAAGAAGATATCAGAGCGTGTGGGAGGTCATCCGTATTATTTTTCGCATCATTCTTCGGTAGATCGCAATGTACGCGAGTATATTGAATATTTTGCTAAAAATAATCAGCACAATTTCTTTGCTATCACCTGCACTTCGACACTCGAATTGGGAATTGATATTGGTTCTGTCGATAAGGTTGCGCAAATCGATGCAACAAACAGCGTTGCGTCATTAATACAACGTGTGGGACGTAGTGGTCGGAAAGAGGGTGCAAGCAGTAATTTATTGCTCTATGCGACCGATCCGTGGGAATTACTTCAATCGATAGCTTGTTGGGAGCTTTATAAAGAGGGTATAATCGATCCTCCGGAAGTGGTTGTTAAACCATATGATATATTTATACATCAACTGCTTTCTATTGTGAAAGGTCGGTCGGGTATAGAAGAGCCGGTGTTGGTTGATGAATTATTGATGAATAATGCATTTCGCCATATTACGAACCAAGAGATGGAGGAGATAATCTCTTATCTCATTAAGACCGATATGCTTGAACGCGCTGGTGGAGAGTTGATCATTGGTCTGGAAGGTGAGTTAGTTGTAAACAGCAGAGAGTTTTATACTGTTTTTAAAAGCGAAGACGGTTTTAAAGTTGTATGTGAGGGCAATACGATTGGCGAAGTTCCGTTTTCGCCCTTAATAATGGAAGGTGAAAATCTTTTTCTTGCCGCAAAGATATGGAAGATTAGCACTGTCGATTTGAAGTCTCAAAAAATAATAGTGATGCCCGCTAAAGATGGTAAACGGCCTATTTTTTTCGGAACCGGAGCTCCGGTTCATCCTGTTATTCGCGAAAAAATGCTCCAATTACTTTTACAGACTCATGATATCGATTATCTGGATGAAGCCGCTATGGACGAATTGCGGAAGCTCAGAGCCTCTTTCGCCGGATTTAAATTGACCCACCGTCATCAACGTCCTCTTTTGATTCATGATAATCGTTGTGAACTTTATACTTTTACCGGTACGAAAATAAACCGGGCCTTGAGCTGCCTTTTGACATTGAGCGGAATACAGAATGCTATCGGCGAAACAAGTAGTGAAATTGATATTGAAGAATTGCCTTCTGTCGTAAAGCACTGTTGGAAAAACCTTCCATCGTTGCGATCTGAAGTAGATCATTATTTGGTAGACCTGCTGCAAGAAAAACCCAATCTGATTAATTTTTCGAAATGGGGCTATCTGCTACCTCAAAAATATCAAATAGATTTGTTGAAGAACCGATATTATGATTTTAATGGTGCATTCGAATATATCGAGCAAACATCTCTGGTATCGATGACTCCTGAAAATAAAAAAGGATAGGGAATAGGGGTTTTTTATGCGGATGACGTTATATACACAAGTAACCTGAATTTTTAACGAATAGATTTTATATGTTTAAATCACATGTATTGCTTTACAGTATTTTTTCTTTAATGATGGTAGGAGCAGTTTCTTCTTGTTCTAAAAAAGAAGAAATAGACGAGATTGAAAAAGAAGTAGTTGATGTAAATCTGAAAGGTATTGAATTAAAAAAACAGCCTGATCAGCTGGTTTATTTTATTGGTCAGCCATTAAACCTTGCCGGAATCGAAGTTTATGGCGTTTATGGCGATAACACAAAAAAACAGATTAAAATAAGCAATGAAAATATTAGTGGATTTTCATCGGATACCCCGACTGATAATATGACAGTCGAGATAACGGTAAAATCTTTTAAAGCAACCTTCAAGGTGGAAGTATTGCCTTTGAAAGTTACGGAGGGTGTGTTAACGGGTGTAGTCGGAAATATTTCTGAATTAAAACTGCCCGATGGTATAAAATCAATAGGAAAAGCCGCTTTTCGTAACAGTAAAGTAACTAAAGTTACCTTGAATGAAGGATTGACCCATATTGGAGAAGAGGCTTTCGCCTGGTCGAAAATTACAGAGATTCATTTCCCTGCGTCCTTGACTACGATAGATCCTTTTGCATTTTATGATTGTAAAAATTTAAAGTCGGTAGATTTAAGCCACACGGCCATAAAGGTTATTGTCGGTGAGTCGTTTTCTTATAATACGTCAATAGCCGAGCTTAAGCTTCCGAATGGTTTGTCCGAAATAGGACCTCAGGCTTTTATCCAATCAACGGGATTGAAAGAACTGAAATTACCCGAAGGATTGCTGAAAATCGGAAATGAGGCATTCCGGGAAACCGGTTTAGTGAAACTGACCTTGCCGAATAGTGTCGGATTTATGGATCAGAGAGCTTTTTATTATGCCGAAAACTTAGAAACAGTAGAGACTTATGGGGCGAACCCTTCTACGGATATAGAGCAGCGTATCATGAATAGTTCTACCTTTGAAGGGTGTAATAATCTGAAATCATTTGCCATCCCGCAAGGGGTTCGGATCATCGGTCAAAATACGCTTTCCAAAGCACCTTTTCTTTCTACTATGATTTTACCGGCTACTGTAGAACAGATAAACTTTAATGCATTTGGAATTTCATCTTTAAAATCGGTAATCATAGAGGGTGAGACTCCTGCAAAAGCGGCAACTATTTCAGGAGCATGGTATGGATTCCCCGATAAGATTGAAGAGATTAAGGTGCCACAACAATCGATTGAAGCTTATAAGGCTGCTCCCGGATGGAAAGAGTTTGCGCGTGTAATCACTAAAATATAATTAAAAATTTAAATTACATGAATATGAATAAGTTATATGTTTTTTTATTTGGTGCCTTATTTGCACTGATGGCTTGTGATAAAACAGAAAATGAAATTGAAGCAGATAAACTAAAAAATATTGTTTATGAAGCGGCCTTGACAACAGAGGAGGGTGATAGCCAGCTGATTTTGAAAGGGGAATATGTTGATGAAACAGGGAAAAAAGTAGCTGTTGATGCAGATCTTCCCTGGAAATTGACACTTAAAAATGTATCCCCTTCAATAAAAGGCGGATTTAGCGGGTATGTTTTTTCTATTAAAGCGAATCGTATAGTAGGTACAATTTCAATGACGGTTACGCCGGTGGGTAGTAGCAGACCTATTTATTCAAATAAAAAAACATTGAATATTACAACCAATAATGATTTAGGCTTTACCGGAGCTGAACTAAAAGAAAAGACCTCTTTTTCTTTTACGGAATAATTTTTTTGAATACTTAATTGCATTCGCCCATCTGTCATTGGTTTACAATGATAGATGGGCTGTTTTATTACTGGTCGGATGAACTTGCCGGTATTCCGGTGTCATTCAATTCCTTGATTTCACGATTCAAAAAATAAGATAATACGATGCGGACAATAACAATTCCTCCTAATAGAGCTAGTTCTTGTAAATCGGGATGTAAAACTGTTTCCAGAATATCTGAAGCAATAAGGAACTCAAGCCCTAATAATAAATAACTACCACACTCTACGCGTATCCTACGCAGGTCTGTTTGTTTGAATTTGTGGTGTATCCGGTTCATTTCATTCCGGACAAACCGGATAAAGCCGATAATGGTTCCGTATACTACAATAACGATACTGATTCCGCTAATAATATTTGCCACTATGGTAAGAACCTCAATAAACAGATCTTTCATGATTTTGGATTATACCGGTAAAACAAATAGTATCATGAAAAGATTACTAAATAGATTTCAAATAGGGTATAAAATAAACCGGAATCATCAAAATTTAATTGTAATAGCCCCGTATGGCATACAATGGGCCCCTATATAAAATGAATAGAATTCCACAAAATCTTCTTCCGGCGGATTCCCTACTATATTATAGAGTCCGGCCCGCAACAATAGCCTAAAGGATGGTTTACTGAATTGTTTCGTGTAACTATAACTTGCATCTACTCTATAATTAGGCGGTTTGCGAAAAGCCCTGAATAATTTATCCGGATTTACGTCATCCGGATAAACAAGATCGAATGTATTTCCGATAATTTTCCCCGATCTCCACATTCCCCCCACAGATACAGATGAATTCTGATTGAATCGATAAGAAATCGCGGCACTTAAAGAATGAGGTATGTCATATAAGGAGGGCAGAGTGCCTAAGTTTTTTAATTCTTCAAAATTCTCCAGGCTGCGGGCATACGCATACGATCCCTGTAATGTAACCTTTCCCCAATCATTATAAGCGTACAGTTTGATACCATAACTTTTACCCTTTCCAACCATAATGTATTTATGCCATTCGCTATCCATAGGATACATTTCGGGACGTAAGGCAAGCGTGTTACTCCTGTTTTTATAATATACCGAGCAATCGATAATCCCATTATCCATAAAATACTTCCAGCCTCCTTCGTAATGATTCGAGCTGCGTGGTTCAAAGCCATTGATACTGGGCATTCTCAAATCGGTTGGCAGCGGGAGTTCGTCAATCCGGAGATGATGGTAAAACTGAGCCATTCTTGAAAAAGCCCCATAAAACAGATGATGATCGCCCAATGAGTACTTTACACAAAATCTGGGCTGGATGCTAAAATAATGTTGATCATGTTGCGGTAAATAAGCGGTCATATTCATGCCTATCTGAAGGAACAAATTCGATTTTATACGAAGTTCATTATCGAAAAAAGCCGATGTTTGCGCTACATTTACCCTGTTATTTTCGATATACTCACCAAATCCGGCCAGGTCGAATGTGCGATACGATCCTTTTATGCCCCAATTAAGTTTGAAAATATTATCAATGTTATAATTGAATAAGGACGTTATTGAAACCTCCCGGATTCCTGTGCGGATATATTCGTCCAGATCGAATCCTAATTCTTCGGCATATGCCTTATTTGAATATGCCGTATAAGCGATCGTATTGGTGTTGGTAAGGGCTTTTCCAAATACTGTTTTGTATCTGAGCGCATACAGCTCGTTTTTAGCCTCCAGAATTGAACGGCGCTTTTTATCCTGAGTTGGCGAATAGTAGTCATCTATCGCCCGATAGGCTATTATTTGCAGGGAGTTAAGTGGATTCAGGTCATACGAAATTTTTACATTCAAATCATAGAATGTATTATTCAAATGATCCAGATCCGAAAATATATTATCAAAGAGATCGAGCCAACTACGACGACCACTCACCATATAGGATAATTTGTTTTTTATTATGGGCCCCTCCATAAGTACGGACGCAGAGGGCATATCAATAGATAATGTTTGATGATGCTCGTTCATGTTTCCGTCTTTCATCCTTATATCAGTAACAGAGGAGAGTCGTCCTTCAAACTGAGTCGGGAAAAAACTTTTATAGAAAGAAACGCCTTTAACCGCATCGCCGTTAAATGTGGAGAGCATTGTATTCAAATGTCCCGAGTGATATACAGGAATTCCATCCATGAGGACCAGATTTTCATCTTCGCTACCTCCATTTACCAGCATATCGCCATTTACCGGCGATCCGATCACTCCGGGCAAAATCTTTATCTGAGAGAAAATATCCGAACTATTGAAGGATAGAGTGTTAGATGGGGAAGCCTCATTCAGATCTGTAATTCCTTTCCCTGCACGAGTTACAGTAACCTCTTCAAGTTCTATTTCGCGGGGAAAAAGTTCTACTTCCAATAACCGGTCTTCGGAAAGACGAACAGTTTCTTTTTTTAGAAGATACCCAATGCAATCCACTTCCATTTCATAGTTTCCGGCCGGTACGATGGTTGTAAATACTCCGTTTTCGTCCGCAAACAGATGCCACTTTTGATTGTCGTCAATTTTACGCAGACTCACGATGGCTCCGTATAATTTTTCCAGCGAACGACTTTCTTTTACGGTACCCCTTATATTGACTTTCTTTTCCCGGTTAATTTTAATGATGATTTTCCGATCGTCGGCCGGAATCAACTCATAAGAGTATCCTTTGAGAAGTATTTTTAATAAGTTTTCTACATTCAGTTGTTTAATATCAATCTTGCATATTTTATTAAGATTAATCAATTGGGGATTATAAGATAATATGATGTCCTGCTGCTCAATGATTTCAAACCATTCATAAACAGGAGCGGAAGAAATAGTGATTGCCACTATTTCTTCCGTAATATTTATATTTTTTCCTTCCCCTTTGTGTGGTTGCGAAAACGACTTTTCTGATATAAAAAAGATGAATATCAGGTAAACTATGAATTTAAATTTCATCACAATTTTTCAATCACGGTTAATTCCCGTATAAAATGTAAAGGTTTTCCGCACTCTTTTTAAAGTTGCCATTACATAAATAAGCCAGTTCACGCATAATATCATCTAATTTATTATTTTCGATGCGAGTAGTTATTCTGTTATCCATCAGTGATTTTTCAATCTCTATTTTAATATTAAAAGTAGTTTCTATTACTTCAATCACATTTTTGATTGGCTGATTATTAAAGTTCAAGACGATAGGTTCATTCCCTCTTATAAAAAGAGACGAATCGGTAATCGTATCACGTACAATCGCATGATTACCCATTTGGGCTTGTTGATTAGCTTTTAAAATAATTTCATCTTTATCTGAAGATACTTTTACTATACCGGTCTTAACAAAAACCCCGGCCTTTTTTTGATCAGAGGCATCCACCAGAAATGACGTTCCCATGACGCTAATTTGCATTTCATTTGTATTTACGACAAATGCTTTTCCCTGTTGTTTTGCAACATTAAAAAATGCTTTTCCTTGCAGGTTCACCCGGCGAATATCCTTTTTATGAAAATACGTTATTTCAGAGTTCGGAAATAGCTGTACTGACGAGTGGTCCGGTAATGATATCTCCATATTTTCGGATGTATTGTTCGTATAGAGCACCTCTTTGTTCGATTGAGTGAAATAAACAGATAACCCGATGCAAAGTAATAAGGATGCCGCGATAGCGCTTATCCGGTATATTCTATTTATTTTTCTTTTGGGTGCGATATTCAAATCGTTTTCTATTTTCAGCCACGCGCTCTTCCAGTCGAACTCTTTTTCTATTCCGGAATTATTTTTAGAATTAAACTTCCGTAAAACACGCTCTATCTGCTCAAAATCTTCTTTATTTTCGGCTTTCCATAAATCGAATTCCTTTTTTTCGGAAGTGCTTAGTGGCTCATTCGAATGATATTTAGCCAGTAAAATATCTATTGATTCCTGATTATTCATGTCCTTATTTATTGTTTACGAGAAGTAGTAAGAAAATAATTACTGATAAAATGATGGGATTTGTAACAACGTATTCCCGCAACAATTTCATCGCTTTTCCCATTTGATTTTCAACTGTTTTTTCAGATATCTCGAGTTCACGGGCAATTTCTTTATATTTCATCCCTTTCAATTTACTCATATTAAAGATCTGCCGGCATTTAGGGGGCAGAATCGCTAATATATTCTGGAGAATCTCGTCAACATCCGGGGAAGATTCATCGCCTGGATCACTATCGGATGACATGATACAGAGCGATGAATGATAATCTTCCATCGGTATTGTGTCAAGTCTTTTTTGGCGTAAGTAAGAAATGCAATTATTTTTAACGGAAGTCACTATATATGCGCCAAACTCTTTTGCAGGCAAATTATCTTTTCCTTTATTCCATATATTAATAAATGTTTCCTGAACCAAATCCTCGCATTCGTCTTGGTCAGAAATATATTGATATGCAATTCTGCAAAGCATAGAATAATATTCCTCGAATCTTGCTTTAAATTGTTCTTTGCGGAGTTTGTTATCCATAAAAATAAAAGCCATTAAATACTACATACAACCTAAAATTTTAGGCTAACACCAATCGAGACGAACCCTTTATAGCCCAAGCCGGCTTCTACAAATCCACCGATTCGATTATTTCCCAATCGGAGTGCAATCGGATTAATCTGATAAGCGAAGTCGGTTGTAACTTTTGATTTATATCGTGCGGCAAACTGTTTTCCTAACGGAGTCAGCCCGGATATATGTGTGCGGGAAAAAATCATACCAATCCCGGCTGAACCATATAATTCTACGATTCCTTTTTTGAAATAGATGAAGTCACCGGTTGGCAAAACAAGAAAGTTCAGATCCCGTTCTTTTAAAGATGCCGTTTTCTTTTCTGAGGAACTAAGAATCCCCCCGGTAAAACTTAATTTACTGCTAATCTTTACAAAACCGAAATCAGCACCCACCCGGAATCGATTAATCGCATAGCGATATCCAATACTTACCATCCCCGACGATTTAGAATCGGAACGCTCTGTCTGAGTGATTGCATCTGCAATACCGACTCCTAGAAAATTTGCCAGGCTCAATGGCAATGCGTCACTGACTGAAAGTCGGATATCATGCTTATTCCCAACAGGTGCCAAACTCTTTTCTTTTTGTTCTGAAAATGCACTCAAGCCACATAAAAGGCTCAAAGATAAAATCAATAATCTGATTTTCATGTTAATGTGATTTGATGAATTAAAAAAAATAAGGAGCCTTTAGCTAAAGAACTTTGATTGGATAACGAAAAAATAGGATAATACCCCTATTGGGGTGGGAAGGATTTGCGAAGAATTCGGGTGTCAGTAGCAACGGTGGTGATTGGAAAGACAATACAAATATCCTCTTTTTGATTATTCGGAGTAGCATTCAGAATCTTTACTGATACAAAATGAAATGCGTGACTGTTGAAAATTGATTCGGCGCTTATACCTCATTGTTGCAGTCAAGAAGGTCGGGTGTTTTCCTTACGAGGGTCGGATGTTTGCCTCTTGACGCACACATCTGTTCCTCTTGAAGTACAAAAGTGTGCGTCATGGCGCACACTTCCGACCCTCGTGGGGAACACTATTGCTCGTGATGAAGCAAAAAATAGCCCCGCTCGAATCAAACACTTACGTACAGGCGCTCCTTTAAAAAGGTACAAGCCGGAATTTGTCAATCTTCTATTAGGGATTGTGAAACTCTATTAGGGCTTGTGAAATAAAAAAAAGCGTAACTCCATTTGAAGTTACGCTTTTGCGGTATGGACGGGACTCGAACCCGCGACCCCCTGCGTGACAGGCAGGTA
>JAVVPN010000050.1:0-19984 GCA_036655755.1 Bacteroidales bacterium
TGTTTTTTTAATTAGAAGCGGTATCAACCTCTTTGATTTTAACAAAATAGGGAGAGGGTTGGTTCGAATTTTTCAGATGGAAACCTTTTTGACCGCGAAGTTAGAAATCTGTTATAAATATTTTATGCAAAGGAGGCTGTGAAGGGTTTGGCGGATTAGACTTTGTGATATTACCTGAAAGATGCTCTGTAATTTGTTTCATGAAATATTTGCCGTCTTTTATTTATAAACTGTTCCTTTTGATTGAAAAAAGGACAATATAGCTATCTTCCGGTCAAAAATAAATCTTATTTTTGACCGGAAGGGCTCGTGAGTTGTTATACAAGAACGAGATAAAAACAAAACGCAATATTATGTTTACCAGAGAACTTCAGCCTGAACTTCAACTACGTTGGCGAAAAATTCAGGACCAAATGAAAAAAGAGAATGTAGAAGTGTGTCTGCTTTCAAGTTCAGTGAACCTGTTCTATTCGGCAGGACGTGTTTTTAACGGATACGCATATATTCCACAGAAAGGTGAACCTGTATTTTTCGTGCGTCGTCCCGTAGGACTGAGTGAAGGAAAAGTAATATATATAAGAAAACCGGAAGATATACTCGAGAAAATGGTGAAGTTGAATCTGCCGTTGCCCCAGACATTGGCGCTCGAAGCAGATTCTCTTACATTTAATGATTATTCGCGGTTGGCAGCTATTTTCCCGGAAGCGATTAAGAAAAACGGGAGCCGGCTGATGCGTCAGGTAAGAGCGATTAAAACTCCTTACGAAATTGAACGCATGCGTGAGTCAGGGATCAAACATGTGGCGGTATATGAGCATGTAAATGCGGTTTACAGCGAAGGGATGACCGATGATGAGCTAAGCATTGAGCTAGAGTCGATTGCGCGCCGTTTGGGAAATCTGGGTATTTTCCGGATTTTCGGCTCGAGCATGGAGATTTTCATGGGTAGTGTGCTTGCCGGCGAGAACGCCGATAATCCGTCGCCTTACGATTTCGCGATGGGGGGCGAGGGGCTCAATACCTCATTGCCTGTGGGTGCGAACGGCACGTTGTTGCGTCCCGGAATGACCATTATGATTGATATGGGAGGCAACTTTACGGGGTATATGACCGATATGACGCGTGTATTCTCTGTACGGGAACTGCACAGTGATCTGGCGAAAGAAGCGCATCAGGTATCGATCGATATTCAGGAGGCGATTAAGCGGGTAGCGCGTCCCGGTATGCATGTGAAAGATTTGTATGAACTGGCCATTGATATGGTGAAAGAGCATCATCTTGAAAAATATTTTATGGGCCATCGCCAGCAAGCCGGATTTATCGGTCACGGAGTAGGTATTGAGATTAATGAGATTCCGGTACTCGCTCCACGTTCGGAACATATATTG
Source organism: Bacteroidales bacterium (assembly GCA_036655755.1). GTDB lineage: Bacteria > Bacteroidota > Bacteroidia > Bacteroidales > JAUNSR01 > JAUNSR01. Next base: position 1,389 of record JAVVPN010000050.1, read on the forward strand.
GAAGAGGGGATGACTTTTGCCCTCGAACCGAAATTCGTAATACCCGGTGTAGGTGCCGTAGGGATAGAAAATACGTTTGTAGTGCGTGAACAAGGGTTAGAACAATTGACCAATTATGAAGAAAAAATTCAGGTATTGATTTGATTCTGTCGTTCGTCTAAAAGTGGAGCGCATTGGTAAAAAGGACGATTACATTTATGCAACAGAAATAAAATTATGTAAAATAGATAGTAAAACTTGGTTCGGTAATTGAAAATCTTAACTTTGTGCGCACATTTTTGCTTTAAATAAAGATGCGAAATAAAAAAATGTTGAATAATCAAGAACTTATATAAGCATACGTCATGGATAAAAAAATTCAAGAATTAACAGACAAAATTTACAAAGAAGGCGTAGAAAAAGGAAATGCCGAAGCTCAGCAAATTTTGGCGGATGCCCGTAAAAAGGCGCAGCAAATCGAGGCAGAGGCTCAGAAAGAAGCTGACCGTGTACGCGCGGAAGCTCAGAAGAATGCAGAGGAGTTGAAAAAAAATACGATTTCCGAACTTCAGTTGTATGCCGGACAATCGGTAGAAGCACTCAAGTCGGAAGTAGCTACCCTGATTACCGATAAACTTACTCAGGCAGCTGTTGAAACAGCGATGAGTGATAAAGATTTTATGCAGCAGGTGATTCTTGCTTTGGTAAGCGAATGGGGTAAAAAAGAGGAGTTGGTAATCGAAACAGAAGATGCTACCGTGCTTACTCAGTATTTTGAAGCAAAAGCGAAAGAATTGCTGAATAAAGGGGTTGCCATCAAACAGGTGAACGGATTGAAAACCGATTTTGCCGTATCGCCGGCCGACGGATCTTATAAAGTAACTTTCGGTGAGGCCGAATTTGTAAATTATTTCAAGGAGTTCTTACGTCCGCAGTTGGTTGAATTGCTGTTTGCGAAATAAGAAGAGTAATTATACGAATTCATCATTCCTATTAATTAACTCCGTTTATCATTCATCAACTTTATGAGTAAATATTATTGTCTGATTGCCGGATTGCCCGACATCCATATCGACGACCAGAAACTTGCCTATTCGGTAGCTGAGTTTAAGGAAGAGGTATATGAGCAGCTTTCGGCAGCCGACCGCAAATTATTCGATCTGTTTTTTCTGAAATATGACAATGCAAATCTGCTGAATTTTCTGAAAGATAAAGATGCACAGATTGATCCGCGCGGATCATTGGATACAGAAGCTTTAGACCATTTGGTGAAGCTGGTAAAGGATGGTGATGCGCCCAATAGTATGATTCCTGCTTATCTGCCTGCATTTATCGCTTCTTATTTTGAAGAGAAAGCGCTCGACGAAGGTATTCTGCCGGAGGATGTGTTGGCTGCATCGTATTATGGATACGCGTTGAACGCATCCAATAACTTTGCCGCACAGTGGTTCGAATTTAATCTGAATCTCAATAACCTGCTGATCGCATCGGCTGCACGCAAATATCATTTTGATGCGGCTAATTTTATAGTTGGCGACAATGAAGTAGCTAAGGCGCTTCGTTCGTCATCGGCGCGCGACTGGGGTTTGACGGGAACGGTTGATTTCCTGGAAGCCGTGCAGCGCATTGCGGAGGAAACCGATCTGACCGAAAAAGAGCGTAAAATCGATTTACTGAAATGGAACTGGCTTGAAGAGAATTCATTCTTCCATTATTTTACGGGAGAACGCCTATTGGCTTATCTTCTGAAACTGGAAATCATTGAACGTTGGTTCCGATTGAATAAAGAAACGGGCGAAGCGCAATTGCGCGAAATGATTGCCCGCCTGAAGAGCGAGGTAAAGATGCCCGAAGATTTTGAATAAAAAATAAGTATTAACACAATATGGCTACAAAAGGATTAGTAAAAGGGATCGTATCCAACCTTGTAACGGTTGAGGTAGATGGTCCTGTTTCACAAAATGAGATTTGCTTTATCTCTACCGGTGGTGTGAAGCTGATGGCCGAGGTAATCAAGGTTACCGGAAAGAACGCTTATGTACAGGTGTTCGAGAGCACACGCGGACTGAAGGTAGATGCTGAAGTTGAGTTTGCCGGTCACATGCTTGAGGTAACGCTCGGACCGGGTATGCTTTCGCGTAACTACGATGGTTTGCAGAATGACCTTGACAAAATGGAAGGGGTTTTCTTGCAGCGTGGCGACTATACATTCCCGTTGAATGAAGAAAAATTGTGGGGTTTCAAACCGCTTGCCAAAGTGGGAGACAAAGTGAAAGCCGCTGATTTTCTGGGTGAAGTAATTGAAAACTTCCAGCCGTTGAAAATCATGGTTCCGTTTACTTTTCAGGGAACTTACACTGTAAAAAGTATCATTGAAGAGGGCGAATACAATATCTATAAAGTGATTGCCGTGCTTACCGATGAGGAGGGCAAGGATCACGAAGTAAATATGATTCAGAAATGGCCGGTTAAAAAGGCTGTTACCAACTATAAAGAGAAACCGCGTCCGTTCAAATTATTGGAAACGGGTGTGCGTACGATCGATACGGTAAATCCGATCGTAGAGGGTGGTACGGGATTTATCCCCGGACCGTTCGGAACGGGTAAAACGGTGCTTCAGCACGCGATTTCGAAACAGGCTGAGGCGGATATCGTAATCATCGCGGCTTGCGGTGAGCGTGCCAACGAGGTAGTAGAGATCTTTACCGAATTCCCTGAATTGGTCGATCCACATACAGGACGTCCGTTGATGGAACGTACCATTATCATCGCCAATACGTCGAACATGCCGGTTGCGGCTCGTGAGGCATCGGTTTATACAGCTATGACGCTGGCAGAGTTCTATCGCTCGATGGGTCTGAAAGTATTGTTGATGGCCGATTCAACTTCGCGTTGGGCGCAGGCGCTTCGTGAGATGTCGAACCGTTTGGAGGAACTTCCGGGACCGGATGCCTTCCCGATGGACCTTTCTGCAATTATCTCGAACTTCTACGGCCGTGCGGGTTATGTGGAACTGAACAACGGTGACACCGGTTCAATCACATTTATCGGAACGGTATCGCCGGCAGGGGGTAACTTGAAAGAACCGGTAACGGAGAATACGAAAAAAGTAGCGCGTTGTTTCTTCGCCCTTGAGCAGGAGCGTGCCGACCGTAAACGTTATCCGGCTGTAAACCCGATCGATTCATATTCGAAATATATTGAGTATCCGGAATTCGAATCTTATATCTCGAACCTGATTTCACCGGAGTGGACTTCGAAGGTAAATGAGATCAAAACACGCCTGTTGCGTGGTAAAGAGATTGCCGAACAGATCAACATCCTTGGTGACGACGGTGTACCTACCGAATATCACGTGATTTTCTGGAAATCGGAATTGATTGACTTCGTAATCCTGCAGCAGGATGCTTTCGATAAGATCGACTCTGTTACGCCGCTCGAACGTCAGGAGTATTTGCTGAACAAGGTGATCGACGTTTGTCATGCCGACTTCCGCTTCTCTAACTTCAACGAGGTAATGGATTACTTCAAGAAAATGATCAACTTGTTCAAACAGCAGAACTATGCCGAATACAAATCGGACAACTTCTATCAATTTGAGAAAGAGATCGGCGAACTGATTAGCGAACGAATTATCGAAAAATAAATATGGCAACAAAAGCTTTTCAAAAAATATATACAAAAATCACAGCCATTACCAAGGCTACTTGTACGCTTAAAGCGAAAGGGGTAGGTAATGACGAGCTTGCTACCGTTGACGGCGAGTTGGCTCAGGTTGTAAAAATCGTAGGCGACGAGGTGACGCTGCAGGTGTTCGGTGGAACGGAAGGTATCCGTACGAATGCCGAAGTGGTATTCCTTGGTCAGGCTCCTACCATCAAGGTGAGCGATCAGCTTGCCGGCCGCTTCTTCAACGCTTTCGGTCAGCCTATCGACGGTGGTCCCGAAGTGGAAGGGGTAGAAGTTGAAATCGGTGGTCCTTCGGTGAACCCGGTACGTCGTAAACAGCCGTCTGAGCTGATCGCTACCGGTATCGCGGGTATCGACCTTAACAATACGTTGGTATCAGGGCAGAAGATTCCGTTCTTCGCCGATCCCGATCAGCCTTTCAACCAGGTAATGGCTACGGTAGCACTTCGTGCAAAAGCCGATAAGATTATCTTGGGTGCGATGGGTATGACCAACGATGACTTCTTGTTCTTTAAACATGTATTTAGCAACGCGGGAGCACTCGACCGTATCGTAAGTTTCGTAAATACGACTGAGAATCCGCCGGTAGAACGTTTGTTGATTCCGGATATGGCGCTGACTGCAGCTGAATATTTTGCGGTAGAGAAAAACGAAAAGGTATTGGTGCTTCTTACCGACCTTACGTCGTATGCCGATGCCTTGGCGATCGTATCGAACCGTATGGACCAGATTCCATCGAAAGACTCGATGCCGGGTTCATTGTACTCGGATTTGGCGAAGATTTACGAAAAAGCGGTACAGTTCCCTTCGGGCGGTTCAATTACGATTATTGCGGTAACAACCCTTTCGGGTGGCGATATCACTCACGCCGTGCCGGATAATACGGGATATATCACAGAGGGACAGTTGTTCTTGCGTCGTGACTCTGAAATCGGTAAGGTTGTAGTAGACCCGTTCCGTTCATTGTCGCGTCTGAAACAGTTGGTAGCCGGTAAGAAAACACGCGAAGACCATCCGCAGGTAATGAATGCAGCGGTTCGTTTGTATTCGGATGCTGCGAATGCACGTACTAAAATGGAGAATGGTTTCGACCTTACCAACTACGACGAGCGTACGCTTGCCTTTGCCAAAGAGTATGCCAACGACCTGCTTGCGATTGACGTGAACCTGAATACGGATGAAATGCTGGATACAACATGGAATTTGTTCTCTAAACATTTCAAACCGGATGAGGTGAATATCAAACGTGACCTGGTAGAGAAGTACTGGCAAAAATAAAAAATGACTTATGGCTATAAAATTTCAATATAACAAGACCTCTCTTCAGATGCTCGAAAAGCAGCTGAAGATGCGTGTCCGCACCCTGCCTACAATCAAGAATAAGGAGAGTGCGCTGCGTATGGAGGTGAAGAAATCGAAAGATGAAGCCAAAGAACTCGAGAAACAGCTTGAACAGGAGATTGCCGCTTACGACAATATGATGGCGTTATGGAGTGAATTCGATCCGACCCTTATCAAAGTGAAGGATGTAGAATTGAACGTCCGTAAGATCGCCGGAGTACGTGTGCCGGTTTTGGAGAACATTGAGTTCGACATTCCTCCGTTCAGTTTGTTTTCTGCTCCGAAATGGTATGTGGACGGATTCAGTATTCTGATTCGTATGGCCCGTACTGCAATCGAACGGGATTTTACCAACATGAAGCTCGACTTGCTCGAGGTGGCTCGTAAGAAAACCACTCAGAAGGTAAACCTGTTTGAAAAAGTGCAGATTCCGGGATATCAGGATGCGATCCGCAAAATCAAGCGTTTCATGGAGGACGAAGAGAATCTTTCGAAATCTTCGCAGAAGATTATGCGTTCACAGCAGGAAAAAAGAAAGGAGGCACAGGAATGGTAGTAGCAATGACCAAATACAGTTTTCTGGCTTATCACCAGGAATACGAAGCATTTCTTTCGCAGCTGCGTGAACTTGGCATGGTACACGTTATCCAAAAGCAATCGGGTGTGCCTGAAGAGGGCAGCGAATTGCAGCTCCATATGCAACAGGCGGCTCGTTTTGAGCGTGTGTTGAGAGATATGCGGGCCATCATCGGGGAAGATACGGCTGCTTGTGCGCCCGAAGATCCGAAGGATGATGCAATCGGAAAGGTGGCCGCGTTTGAGCATTTGCAAGAAGATAAAACAAAACATATCCAGCAGCTAGCGCTCTTGCAGAAAGAGATTGAGCGGATGCAGGTATGGGGCGATTTCGACTGGACGCGCATTTATGCGTTGCGCGACGCAGGTTATATCGTACGTTTCTATACGGTGAATGAACGTAACTTCATGGCGGAATGGGAAGAGCAGTATAATGCCATTCGCATTGCCACGGAGGGCTCTCAGCTTTACTTTATCACGGTTACTCCGCGTGGGGTAGTGGTTGATTTTGAAGATGCTGAGCGCGTGCGTCTGCCGAAAGAGAGTATACGTGAATTGATGCAGCTTGCCGGCGAAGCACAGGATGAAGAGGTCGCTCTTGAAAAAGAGATCCGCGAGTTCTGTCTGGCATGGTTCAATACCATTGAAGCCGGTTATCGCCAGGAGCTTGAAGCGATCGACTATACACGCGTGATTCTGAACTCCGAACGTCAGGCCGATGATAAATTGCGTTTGCTTGAGGGATGGGTTCCCACTTCGCAAGAAGCTGAAATAAACGCATTCCTGGATAAATCGGGAGTATATTATGTTTCGCAGCGAGCTACCAAAGAGGATCCGGCTCCGGTGAAGCTTCATAATAATAAATTCGCCCGTTTGTTCCATCCGATTACCGAACTATACGATATGCCGGCTTATGGTGAACTGGATTTGACTCCGTTCTTCGCGCCGTTTTTCGTCATGTTCTTCGGATTGTGTCTGGGGGATGCCGGATACGGATTACTGTTGGTGTTGATCGGTTTGATTGCACGCCGTAAGGTAAAACCGGCGATGAAACCGATGATGACCCTTGTGGCCATTCTTGGTATGGGTACGGTAATATTCGGCACGATCAGCGGTACGTTGTTTGGTATTTCATTGCTCGATGTGCAATGGCCGTGGATTCAGAAAATGAAGAAGTTCATGCTTAATTCAAACGATTTGTTCTACTTCTCATTGATGGTGGGTGTATTGCAGATTGTGTTCGGTATGATACTGAAAGCAGTGGGACAAACCGTTCGCTTCGGGTTTAAGAACGCTTTGGCTGCGTGGGGATGGTTCATCCTGATCGTAGGATGCGGCGGCTCTTTTGCACTTGAAAAAGCGGGATTGATTCAGCCCGACCTGGCTCGCATTCTGATGTATGCGACCGGTGGCGTAGGAGCTTTGGGTATTTTTATTTTCAACGACATAAAACGGAATCCGTTGATCAATATCGGTGCCGGTATCTGGGATAGCTACAATATGGCTTCCGGATTGCTGGGGGATGTACTCTCGTATGTGCGTTTGTTCGCGCTGGGTATTTCCGGTTCGGTATTGGGATTGGTGTTTAACGATTTGGCGATTAAGATGAGCCCTGATGTACCTGTTGTAGGTTTCATTGTAACGGCCATCATCTTATTGTTCGGACACGGAATGAACATCTTTATGGCAGGTTTGGGAGCCTTCGTGCATCCGATGCGTCTGACATTTGTGGAGTTCTACAAGAATGCCGGTTTCGAAGGTGGAGGTAAAAAATATCAGCCATTCGCCCGTAAACACAAAGAAGAATAATCATCACAAGAAATTAAAAAAAATAGATAACAAATTAAACTTTACAATTATGCAACCAATCGTTTTAGCTTACATCGGAATCGGCCTTATGCTTGCTTTGTCAGGTATCGGTAGTGCTTATGGTGTTACAATTACAGGAAACGCGGCAGTAGGTGCCATGAAGAAAAATATGGATAAATTCGGTAACTACATGGTATTATCAGCGTTGCCGGGTTCACAGGGTCTTTACGGATTCCTAGGTTACTTCCTAATCACCCTTTCAGGTGCATTGACTACAGAAATCACATGGCTTGCAGCGGGTGGTATCTTCGGAGCCGGTCTTGCTTTGGGTCTTGTATGTTTGTTCTCAGCGATCCGTCAGGGTCAGGTTTGTGCGAATGGTATCGCAGGTATCGGTGCAGGTTACGACTTGTTCGGTAAAACCATCATCCTTGCCGTATTCCCTGAGTTGTATGCGATCGTAGCGGTAGCTGCTACTTTCTTGATTTCACAGGCACTGTAAGAAAAAGAAATTCTTTTAGAAATAAGAAAGCCCGGATCTGTTGGATTCGGGCTTTTTGCGTTTATATGTAGATTCCAATAACCGCGTAGCTATGATACAATTGTTATTATACACTCATAAACAAAAAGTTAATAACAAAATTAATAGTTTGCCTTCTTTTTCAATTTGAGTGTTATTATATAGGATAAGTCTATAAATGCCATCAATATAGCTGCTAAACCAAGTAACAGATAATCTTCTTGTTTTATAAAACTCGTCAAACACAATATTATAATAACAATATCCATTACGATATTACTGATTGCTTTATTTGTGTAATATTTAAATAAATGCAAGCCGAGTAACCAGGAGGTGACAAAAAGAATTAGGGATAATAATTCATATCCTTTTATGTAGGTTATATAGGCAAAACACCAAATAAACAACATAATGGAAATTTTATTTAAGTAACCGAGTATTTTAGTAGTGGAGTTCATATTATAGTCTATTTCCGGTTGGATGTGACACAATTGTTATTACAATCTCCTGAATCAAAAGCGAATAACAAAATTAACAGGTTGCCTTCTTTTTCAAATTGAGTGTTATTATATAGGATAAGTCTATAAATGCTATCAATATAGTTGTTACACCAAGTAACTGATAATACTCTTCTTGTTCTATAATACCACTCAAACACGATATTATAATAAAAATATCCACAGTGATATTACCGATAGCTTTATTTGTGTAATGTTTAAAAAAATACAAAACAGGTAACCAGGAAATACCCAAAAGTATTACGGATAATAATACATATTCTTTTATATAGGCTATATAGGCAAAACACCAAATAAACAACATAAAAGAAATTTTATCTAAGTAACCGAGTATTTTAATAGCGGAGTTCATATTGTAATCTATTTTAATAAACTTAAATTATGTTCTACATTGTCTTTCAATTCGGTCGAAATGGTTTTCCTTATAATCTTCTGATTTAAGAATAATAAGATATAAAATTTCGTTTAATTCAACTTCTTATAAGCCTTCTCATAATTATTACTCAATTTATCGCGCTCTTTCTTAGCGGGGATAAGATCAAGATATGATTCATACTGTTTCAGCACCTCTTTAGCAGCATCCGGCTGATTCCCCTTAGCCAGACTTTCGCTCAATAAAAGGGCGGAGTTTACGATATGCGAACTATACGTTTTCAAGAAATCGGCATAAGGAATAGCCAACTGTTCTCCGAAAGCAATCGAAAATAATTCGTAGGTATTCTTCATTTCGTCAAACAAAGCGAGAGCTTTCTCCTGTTTCCCCTTCTCACAATAGCGCGTGGCAAGCTCTTTCCGGTAATTATTCAGCTCAACGAGCGTAGATGGTGTATAGACACCTTCCCGGAGCATCAAATCGATGATTTGCTCATAAAAATCGATACACAGTTTCGTGTCGTCTTTATATAACTTGCATTTCGAAGCCGAGATTTCGGCTAAATGCGAATAATAACTATCGGTGCGTTGCGAGAGTTTGATAGCCACATCAAGTGCCATCTCCATTCTCTTTTGAGCCACCTTTTGCGAACCGAGCCACATGTTCGTATACATTTGAAACCCATAGAAGAGAGACAAATAGAAATCAGGTTCCTCTTCCATACGCAATCTGTCGTCGTTGATAAGGCGTATCCCTTTTTCGAAGATACGGTTTGCCGGTTCAATATCCTTTTGTCTGTAATAGCTGGTACCCAACATCAAATAAGTACGCAAACACGGTTTGAAAAGAGGGATAGCTTTATTTTCCACCAGTATCGCATCCTTCTCAATCAGTTTCTTAAAATAAGGGGTCGCCTTTTTGTACTCCTTTCGGTTATAATAATAACTGCCGATCGAAAAATTGCTTTCATAATAAGAGCGGTAGAGGGCTGAGGTATCCGGTTGGAGGGCATATTCGTCATATTGTAGCAGCGCATTGTCGAAGCATACATTGATTTGTTCCTCTTCTTTGAGGGCAGAGGCTATTTTCCCCAAAAGAATCCACCCTGCGGCAGCCGCTTTCGGATCGGATGAGTTTCTGACGATGCGGTTGCCCCAAATACGAGCTTCTTCGTTCATTTTGCACGCATAGAGCTTTTGTGCATATGGTAGCATCCGTTGTGGGTTGAGTGTATCCGACCAAGCGATCGCTTCATAAATACGCATCGCGTAGGCATTGTTTTCTTTCCCTCCCGTGAAGGCATTTAGGTGTGCATAGCGTTCGAATGCGCCGATCAACGAATCTGTAATCGTATAGGGAATTTTCTCTGTTTTCTTTTCGGGCAGTTGTAGTCGGGCGATTTGTTGGTAAGCACGGAGTGCCTCGGCCGGTTTACCATTTTCCAACAGGCTGAAAGCCGCTTTTTCTTCGGATGGCAGCGTCTGTTTATCGATGCGGGCAAAATAATCGGCTTCATTGGCGATTTGTGTGCGTAGCTGATTGAGGTTCAGTAAAACTTCTTTCATCTCCTCCCGATACGCACTGTCGGATATTACCCCCGTCTGCTTACTATTTTCCAGAAAACTATAATTGCGCACGAATTCGTTTTCAAGGTGCTTAAGTGTTATTTTGTGGAATAACGTATACCGGCTACGATAGGTTTCGAAAGAGGCTGCATTTGGATTCGCACCATTGGCGCAGAAAATACTGGCTCCCGCGAATAGAAGAGAAAGATAAGTTTTCATGGTATTTGTTTTTGAATTCAAAAACAAAAGTAAAAATATTTTTATTTTTTATCTCTTAATTAAAAAACTCATTCCCTTATTCATTTGTAGGATTGTAAATTACAACTCCCATATTAACCATCAGTTGATACCATGCAAGCTGATAATTGATCTCCTCTTGCAAAAGCATTAGCCGTGCATTGGTTGCGTTTGTTTCGCTGGTAAGCAGTTCGAGATTGGTCGCAGCTCCCGTATTATAGTTAATGCGAGCCTGTTGATAAGCCTCGGCCGATACCTGCACCTGAATCTTTAATTGTTCGATTGAGGCTTCAGACGCCATCAGCGTATAATAATTGTCTGCGACCTGTTGGGTGATCTGCTTAACAGTCAGATCGCGGGTGGCAACCGCTTTCCGGAGGGCAGACGAAGCGATCGCACGCTCTTGTTTCCGTTTACCCCCTTCATATAATGGTATCTCTAAAGTAGCACCCGCCGAAATGTTTGCCCGCAGCCGATTGATATTCGGTTCGTAGCCATTATTGAAGCCGCCCGATACCCCTGCGCTTAGGTTTGGATTGAACAAACGGCTTGCCGTCTTCTCCTGTAAGCGGGCTATCTCAACCTCTTTCTCCATCATCCGCATTTCGAGCCGGTTAGTCAGCGCATATTGAATGAGTTCATCGAGCGTTCGCTGTTCATGGCTTCTTCTGAAATAGAGCGAAAGGGGAGTGGCGTCGGTAATCAGCGTATCTGCTAGCGTACCCAGCGATATGTAGTTTTTTTCTTTATTGGTAGCCAGTGCGATCAGCTCCGATTTTACAGCCTGCATTCCGGCATTCGTATTCAGATAATCGAAATTCGTAGCCGATCCCGATTCTTTACGAATCCGGGTTTGTTCCAGCATTTGTCCGAAATTCCGCAACTGCTCCTCTTTGATACGAATCGAATGGCGAGAAAAGGCGGTAAGATAATATATCCTGATTCCCTCGAGTGTTAAGGATTGAAACAATTGTTGTTTTTGCAAAATAGTCAAGTCTTTTTGTAAGCGGGTAGTTTCGATATGGGGACGGCTTTTGCCAAAATCCCAGATCAGCTGTGAAACCGATATGCCGACCGACGTATTATGATGCGATTGGATATGGATGGTCCGATCGCCCAAATCGAGGGCTGAAATCGGATCGATATAAGAGTAGGCGGCTTTTCCCGCAATGTTCGGCTGATAAACAGACCGGGCCATATCTACTTGTGTTGATGCGCTTTTAATCGCCTCCTCGGCTTGGGTTACGGAGGGATATGTTTGAAGAATCCGGCCGATTACAACCGGCAACGTCAGCGTATCGACTGTATTTTGCGCTTTCATAACTCCCGATAGCATCAGAAAGCAGAGCATGTATAAAACTTTGTTCATTTGCGGTAACGTTTAATGGTAAAGAAAAATACAGGAATCACAGACAATAACGTGATAATGGCGCCGATGATAAAATCATCATTGATGCCGCTGATATACGCCTCTGTACTGATCCGCTGAATGATATATTGTTTTGCATCGGCCAATGCCGATTGTGTGTTTTCTGAACCGGTAGAGGCGTAGAAATCAGAGAGGCCCTGCATCGTTTGTCTGTATTTTTCGCCGGTATATGCGATTGCTTCCGAATAACACTGATTATGAAAGTTGCGTCGTACAGCAAGCATGTAAGTAAAGATTGCCACTCCCACGCTTCCGCCTACCTGACGAACGATATTTGAAATAGATGAGGCTTGCGCCATGGCAAGATGGCTGATATTCGTGAGTGAAACCGTAAGCAGGGGCGGATACATCAATCCAAGACCCACACCACGGATAATCAAACTCCGAAGTATGTAATCGCGATCGGTTTGAAACGAAAAAGAGAAGTTCATGATGAAGCTATAGGCAAGCAGAATGATCCCGACGATAATGATAATGCGCGGATCAATTACCTTACTCAGTTTTCCGGAAAGTGGCGACGCAATTGCCTGAAGCATCCCTACGGGTAAAAATAACAAGCCCGCTTCGAATGCCGAATAGCCCAGTGTATCTTGCATGTAAAGCGGAATCAAGAAGGTGCTTCCGAACATTCCGATTCCGAAAATAAAAATTACAATGTTGGCGAACGAGAAATTCCGGTCGCGGAAAATACGCAGATTGATCAACGGGGTTTTCACCGTAAATTCGATGAAAAGAAATAAGATGAACGTAACGGCCGCTATCCACATGCATCCCATTACCTCGATACTGTTCCATCCTTCCGGATTGGTGGAGGAGTTGACTTGCGAAAGGCCATAAAGAAATACGGGTAGGAAAATGGCTGAAGTAATAAACCCTCCTAGATCGAATTTGAGGTTACTTTGCAATTTATATTCCTTCTGAATGATAATCGTATAGAAAATACTGAATACTCCGATAGGGATATTTACATAGAAAATATAATTCCAGTTAAAGTTGTCCACAAGATATCCGCCGATCATCGGGCCGAACGATACGGACGCGGCTGCTGCAATCGACCAGAATCCGAGCGCCATGCCTCGTTGCTGCACAGGAAATACGGTGGTCACGATAGCCATTCCCACAGGCATCAACAATCCTCCGCCAATTCCTTCGATCACACGCCAGAAGATTAGTTCGCTAATAGAGTCGGCCGTACCGCACATAAAGGATCCAAACGTAAAAACGGCAAGTGCGAAAACAAATACATTTCGATAACCATATCTATTAGAAAGCCAGCCGGCCGCAGAAAGTACGGTCGCCATCGAAAGCATATAACCGGTAAGAATCCATTCGGCACTATTCATCGAGGCACCCAATGTACCCATAATTACGGGCAAACCGGTGTTCACAACCGTAGAGTCGAGTACGGCCATGAAGGTAGTGATCATTACATTAATCAATACCATCCATTTATATCCGGGCGCATCCTGTGCAGGCAAACTATTCATCTGTCTTTTTCAATTTTCACGGTTGCCGACATGCCGGATACAAGTTTCATGTGTTGTTTTTGGGAAGCGTCCCCGTCCACACTGTCAATTGATATCTTTATCGGAATACGCTGGGTAACTTTCGTATAATTGCCCGAAGCATTGTTCGGAGGAACCAATGCAAACTCAGAGGCCGCGTTATCTCCGATATAAAATATTTTTCCGTAAAAAGTAAGTTTTCCATAAGCGTCGAGCGTAAATTTTGTTTGCTGTCCTAAATAGATATGACTGAATTTTGTTTCTTCAAGATATACCGTTACCCATAATTGGTTTCCCTGATTGAGCGTAAATACAGTTTGTCCGGCATTAACCACGTCGCCCGGCAAACACCAGCGCTTCGCAATGATTCCCGCAGCCGGCGCCGTCACCTGATAATAACCTAAATCCGTATTCATGGTTTCCACATTCGCCAATGCGGCATCCGCCGACATTTGGGTTGCATCAATCTGTGCCTGTGCTGAGCGGATTCGGTTTTCCGCTATCTCGCGTTGCAAGCGGCTTGATTTGTAATTTTCTTCGAGCGTCTGATAATTTTCCTGAGGTATCGCACCCCCTTCAAACTGAATTCGGCCCCGTTCATAATTGCTTTTGCTCAAATCTTCGGCAAGTTGGGCTATTTTGAAGTTGTTGCGCGCCTCATTCAACGCAGTACGGCCAACCTCCAATTGGGCAACCATTTGCCTGTATTGTGCTTCCGCTTCCTGCCGACGGGCTACCACACCCTCTTTTTCCAAATCGAAAAGCGGTTGTCCGAGGCGAACCGAATCCCCCTCTTGGACATACAAACGAGTAATTTGCCCGGTTACCATCGGAGCGATGGCGATGCGGTACGAATCCAGATTGGCATCGTCAGAGGAGATGTATTTATTATAATTGTGCCACCATAAAATAGCACCCACGATAGCCCCAAGCAGAAAAATAACTAAAAACAAAATCCTTTTTTTTGAGGTCTTAGGGGATGTTGATATTATTGGTGATGCGGGGGTAGATGTTTCTGCCATGATTTGATTTATTGTTGTTTATATTTTGAAATAACAACAAATCCACTTTTTGATAGTTTAAATAAATAATGAAAAAAGCAAAGAAAACATTCTTTCTTAAGCGACTGTTATTACAAAGGAGATTTGCGTAGAATGCCGGGAAGCAAAATTTCCATTTTGCTTTTTTCATTTTTTTTAGATTTACGGATTTACAGATTTATATGTAATATTTATCTTATATTTGTTTGTCGATAACATGAAAACAGCTGTTAGCATATTATTGGTAAGCCGGCAGAATTAAATCATAATCTTGTGGATAAACGTATTAAATTAAAAGTTCTTGGCATTACTTACAGCCAGATACAATCTGGTGCGTACGCCCTGGTATTGGCTGAAGAGGTCGGTACCAGAAGAATCCCAATCATAATAGGGACCGCCGAAGCTCAGTCAATCGCAATTCAGTTAGAACATTTAACACCTCCCAGACCACTCACTCACGATTTATTCGTTTCTTTTGCAAACGCATTCGGAATTAAACTTAAAGAGGTTTACATTTATAAGTTTGAGGAAGGTGTCTTTAATTCAGAACTTATTTTCGAGGATAAAGAAGGGAACGAACGTCGAATCGATTCACGCACATCCGATGCAATAGCTTTTGCATTGCGATGTGATGCGATTGTTACAACCACCGAGGATATCGTGCAGCGTGCCGGAGTTGAATTTGAAGAAGAACCGGTTAAGCCGGAAGCAACTCCCGAGCACAATGATGTAACGCAAAAACGATTAGACGAACTTCACACGATGCTTAATGATGCGATTAAAAAAGAGAATTACGAAGAAGCTTCGCGCGTAAGAGACGAAATACGTAAACTCAAAGAAGCGCAGGCCTCTCCTTCGGAAAAAGAAAAGGAAGACCCGGCTTCGAATTAATTCAGAATGGCCTGTTTATGGTTGAGAAATCAATTAATAAGAATAAATAATAACTTCAATGATTCAATTAAAAAAACTGACGTTGCTCTTTTTTCTTGTCGCTTGTTCGACAATCCTCTTCGCTCAGACAGATACCACGGCTGCTGCTGTTTTGGATTCTATTCCTCTGGGAACAACAGAGTTGGCTCAATCGCCGATTGATACTCCGACTGAATTGGTAAATGTTGTGCCTATTGCACCTGCCGGTATCTCAATGAATTCTGTATTGCGGGGCTTGCTGGGTATGATATCTATCCTGATGATTGCCTTCATCTTCAGCAAAAACAGACGTCGTATTGATTGGAGAACTGTTTTGATCGGTTTGGTTATTCAAACTGCTTTGGCAGTGGGAGTATTGTATGTGCCGTTTATCAAAGTGTTCTTCGAAGTGATCGCTCAGTTCTTTGTAAAAGTAATGGACTTTACGGGGGCAGGGGCTCAGTTCTTATTCGGCGATTTGCTCGATACATCTAAGATCGGCTATATCTTCGTATTTCAGGTGCTTCCTACCATTATTTTCTTTTCAGCATTAACCAGTTTGCTTTATTACCTGAATGTAGTACAGGTGGTTGTAGTAGGCATCGCATGGTTGCTAAAAAAAGCATTCCGTTTGTCGGGAGCTGAGGGTTTGACGGTAGCCGGAAATATTTTCCTTGGACAGACAGAAGCCCCACTGTTGGTGAAACGCTATCTGTCGAATATGAATAAGTCAGAAATGTTCCTTGTAATGAGTGCCGGTATGGCTACGATTGCAGGAGCGGTACTGACAGCTTATATCGGCCTTTTAGGCGGTAGCGATCCGGTAGCACGACTTACTTTTGCCAAATACTTGTTGTCGGCTTCCGTAATGGCAGCTCCGGGTGTAATCGTTATTGCCAAAATCATTTATCCGCAAACCGAAAGCGTTGATACCGATTTGAAGGTCGATCGTAACTCTGTTGGTAAAAACGTATTGGATGCGATTTCAAACGGTACCGTAGAGGGTGTGAAAGTTGCCGTAAACGTAGGTGCCATGTTGTTGGTGTTTATCGCCATGGTTGCTATGCTCGATTATATACTGGGTGGGCTTATCGGCCATTATACCGGCCTTAACAGCTGGTTGACAGAGGTGTCTGACGGTAAATTCACATCATTCAATTTCCAGTTTGTAATTGGAATGATTTGTACTCCGGTTGCCTGGTTGATGGGTGTGGCGAAAGAAGATATGGTCGCTATCGGTAGTTTGCTGGGTACCAAAGTGATGATTAATGAATTCGTTGCTTACAACGATATGGCAACCATGAAAGCTGCCGGAACATTCATTTATGAGAAATCAATCATCATGGCAACGTTCCTGTTGTGTGGTTTTGCAAATATCAGCTCAATCGGTATTCAGATCGGAGGTATCAGCATTCTTGCTCCAAATCAGCGCCAAACGCTGACCGAACTAGGTTTTCTTGCCTTGATCTGTGGTACATTGGCTTCTTGTATGTCGGCAACCATTGTCGGAATGATTCTTGGATAACACTATGCATCTCTTTTATACACCAGATATTCTCTCTTCGGGCGAAATGCCCGAAGAAGAATCAAACCACGCAGTCAAAGTATTGCGTCTGACGGAAGGCGATGAAGTGGTACTGATCGACGGGCAGGGTACTTTTCATAAAGCGGTAATCTCGCGCGCCCATCACAAACGTTGCGGAGTAGAGATCACCGAGAGTTATCCCGAAGATAATCACTGGCCTTTTAAAATTCATGTGGCGGTAGCACCTACCAAGAACATGGACCGTATTGAATGGTTTGCAGAAAAAGCTACCGAAATCGGAATCGATGCCATCACATTATTGAAGTGCCGCTATTCGGAGCGCAAAGAGGTAAAGACCGAGCGCCTGAATAAAATCCTTATTTCCGCCATGAAGCAGTCGCTTAAAGCGTCGCTGCCCCGGTTGGAGGGAATGACCGACTTCCGTAAGTTTGTAGAGCAACCTTTCGACGGGCAAAAATTCATCGCTCATTGTTATAAAGACACCGAACGAAACTTACTGACTCAACTGTATAAACCGGGCAGCAATATGCTCATCCTGATTGGTCCTGAAGGCGACTTCAGTGAAGAAGAGGTTGAACTGGCACTTGCTAACGGCTTCCGGCCGGTATCGTTGGGAAACAGTAGATTGCGTACCGAAACGGCTGCCTTAGCCGCGTGTCACACTATCCATGTATTAAACGAAATCGTATGACAGATATTAATCAGTTAAAAAATAATCCGGCCGACAACTTCTTTTTGTTGGCTGGCCCTTGTGTGATTGAAGGCGAGGAGATGGCAATGGAAATTGCCGAAAAGGTGGTTGCCATAACAACGCGTCTGGGCATTCCTTATGTATTTAAGGGTTCTTACCGTAAGGCGAACCGTTCGCGCCTTGACTCTTTTACAGGTATTGGCGACGAACAGGCATTGCAGATTCTGCGTAAAGTGGGTGAAACCTTCGGCATTCCTACCGTTACGGATATCCATACAGCAGAAGAGGCCCGTATGGCGGCCGAATATGTAGATGTATTGCAGATTCCCGCTTTCTTGTGTCGCCAGACCGATTTGCTGATGGCTGCCGCAGAAACCGGAAAGATCGTAAACATTAAGAAAGGACAGTTCTTGTCGCCTGAGGCTATGCAGTTTGCGGCGCAGAAAATCGTAGATTGCGGCAACAATCAGATGATGCTTACCGAGCGAGGCACAACTTTCGGCTATCAGGATTTGATTGTGGATTACCGTGGCATCCCTACGATGCAGCAATTCGGGTTCCCGGTTATTCTTGACGTTACCCACTCGCTACAACAACCCAATCAAACGTCGGGTGTTACCGGCGGTATGCCTCAGTTGATTGAAACGATCGCCCGTGCTGGGGTGGTTACCGGAGTAGATGGTTTGTTTATCGAAACCCATCAGAATCCGAAAGTAGCAAAATCAGACGGTGCGAACATGTTGCAGCTCGATTTGCTCGAAGGCTTGTTAGAGCGTTTGGTTGCTATTCGCCAGACGATCAATAAATTTTGAGATACAACCGATTGAATCCTTTCGGGGAATAAAGATCATAAAGCAAAACCGTTTCA
>JAVVPN010000051.1:0-19737 GCA_036655755.1 Bacteroidales bacterium
CCTTTTTTATTTAATCAACATATTCCTGATAGGAAGGTTCTTCCTTGTTTAAATAAAATGATATTCCGATTTGAAACTATCCTTCCTGCTTGTTTTTTTATTAATTTTGGGGTCTGAAAATCATAGGACTAAAATTTATTACAGATGAAGAAAAAAGCGCTTTTGCTGATCCTCGATGGTTGGGGAGAAGGCAACAAAACAAAAGCTGACGTAATCTCAAGTACTCCTACTCCATATTGGGACTCTTTATTGGCGAACTACCCGCACTCTCAGTTAATGACAGACGGTGTGAACGTAGGTCTGCCAACCGGACAGATGGGTAACTCGGAGGTAGGTCACCTGAATATCGGAGCAGGACGCGTTGTTTATCAGGATTTGGTAAAAATCAACATGGCTTGTTCTGAAAACACAATCATGCAGAATCCGGAAGTGAAAGCTGCTTTTGAATATGCGAAAGCAAACGGCAAACAGGTTCATTTCATGGGATTGCTTTCGAGCGGTGGAGTACACTCTTCTTTGGATCATGTATTCAAACTATTGGATATTTCAAAAGAGTACGGTATCGACAAAACGTTTGTTCATGCATTCATGGATGGCCGTGATACCGACCCGAAAAGCGGACTTGGATTCGTTGAAGAACTGGAAGCACACATGGCGAAATCGACCGGTAAGATCGCTTCGATCGTTGGCCGTTTTTACGCAATGGACCGCGACAAACGTTGGGAACGTGTAAAAGTAGCTTACGACCTGCTTGTAAAAGGGGAAGGTAAGAAAGCAACTTCTATGGTAAAAGCGATGGAAGAATCGTATGCTGAAGGTGTTACTGACGAGTTTATCAACCCGATCGTTCAGGTAGATGAAAACGGAAACCCGATCTCTACTATCCAGAACGGCGACATGGTGATCTTCTTCAACTACCGTAACGACCGTGCGAAAGAGCTTACAATGGTTCTTACACAGGAAAACATGCCTGAACTGGGTATGCACACGTTGCCGTTGTACTTCTGCACAATGACTCCTTACGACTCTAAATTCGTAGGTCTTCATATCTTGTTTGACAAGGAAAATGTAGTGAACACATTGGGTGAAGTGGTATCGAATGCAGGTTTGAATCAGCTTCGTATCGCGGAAACAGAAAAATACGCTCACGTAACGTTCTTCTTCAACGGGGGTCGCGAATCGGAATATGTAAACGAAGAACGTATCCTGATCCCTTCACCGAAAGTAGCTACTTACGACCTGAAACCGGAAATGAGCGCATTCGAGGTGAAAGACGCATTGGTTGAAGCTATCAACACGCAGAAATTCGACTTCATCGCTTGTAACTTCGCGAATGGCGATATGATCGGTCATACAGGGGTTTACGAAGCGATTCAGAAAGCGGTTGAGGCGATCGACGTATGTTTGCACGACGTAGTGGAAGCTGCCAAAGCAAACGGATACGACGTATTGATCACTGCTGACCACGGAAACGCAGACAACGCGGTAAATGCAAACGGAACTCCGAATACGGCTCACTCGTTGAACCCGGTTCCTTTCGTATATGTAAGCGCTGACAAAAACGCAAAAGTTGTGAACGGTAAACTTGCGGACATCGCTCCGACAATCCTTCACATCCTGGACGTAGCCGTACCAACTGAAATGACAGGAAAAGACCTGATTGAAGGTTAATCCTTTCTAACATATATTTAACACGACGTGGCATTTGAGCCGCGTCGTGTTTTTTTATTATCTTTGCGACCAATTTAAACAAAATCAAACCTTTACAATAAAATGGTTCAGATTGACGATACGATAATCAGTCTCGATATTTTCGAAAAAGAATTTATTTGCAACTTGGATGCATGCCTCGGTGGCTGCTGTAATGAAGAGGGCGACTCGGGCGCTCCGCTGGAAGAGTCGGAAATCGCTTTGTTAAAAGAGGTGCTTCCGATTGTATGGGATGAGCTTTCACCGGCCGCCAAAGAGGTGATTGAAGAGCGCGGTGTGGCATTTCAGGATGAAGACGGCGATTGGGTGACTCCGGTTGTAAACGGTCGCGACTGTATCTTCACTTGCTACGGCGAAGGGGGAATGTGCTATTGTGCAATCGAGAAGGCTTACCGGGAAGGGAAAACTTCGTTTTACAAGCCGGTATCGTGCCACCTGTACCCGATCCGATGCAAGAAATATCCGACTTTCACGGCAGTGAACTATCATCGCTGGGGAATTTGCAAAGCAGCCGAAGTGCTGGGACGCAAAGAGGGAGTGAAACTGTACCAGTTTCTGAAGGCTCCGCTTATCCGAAAATTCGGTGAGGCGTGGTACGAGCAGATGGAAATCTGTGCGGAAGAGCTGAAGCAGATGGAAAAATAATATTGATGCGATCATAATGAAAGAGCGTGTGTCAGATAGCAAATTGCTTTTCGGACACACGCTCTTTTATTTTATTCGAATCTTATATGATGCAAACTTCTTCTTCAAGCAAAGTTGCATTTCTTTCCTCTAGATAACGTTCGTAGGTTTCGATGTAACGCGCTCTCTTTTCAGAGTCGATCTCATCTACGGTGATCAGGATACCCGATTCCTCAACATCACCAAATTCGTCGTTGATTGCCGTACCGAACATTTTCATAGTAGGCGATAAACTCATGTAAGCGTTTACCAACGGCGGGATGTTGTAACCCAACTTACGTACTTCCTGGTTGAGCACTTTATAGTCGTCTTTGAACGATTCATGCGGAAACAACGCCTGCATTCCGGCTGTATCGATATTGGTTTCGAGCGGAGAGAATGGGAAAACCAATCCTTCATTGTCAGGGAAATGCTTCTGCAGGAAATACAGAATCATATTGCGTCCGTCAATCGAATAGGTAGGATACATTGTAAACTTACCGTAGAAATATTTGATTTCGCGGTTGTCTACAGTAAGGGCACCCAAACCATCCCAAAGATTATCCAACGCAAACAATCCGCGCGAACCGGCGCGTGACGACTGATATTCGAGCGTAACGAACGAACGGCCCAATTCGATTGTATGCGGAAGATATTCCTGCAAAAATTGCTGTGAAAATCCAAACATGTGTCCGGTAGCAAGCACCGGATGCCCGTGCTCGTCTATTTTTACGTTACGACCCAGAATATAACGATAACCGCCCAGAATCTCATGATCTTCGGGATTCCATACGATGAGCTGCCAGTATGGCTCCTCCATCGTATCGAATTCGTCAATATCCACTGATTTTCCGGTTCCTCCGCCGGCATGACGGAAAGCGATTTCACGCAAACGCCCTATTTCTAACATCAGGTTCGGACAATCCTGAGCCTTGAATATATAGATTTCGTTATTTCCTTTTCGGGTGGAACGCAGAAAACGCTCCGGTGTAAGTTCAGATTTTAAAATCTCCTTGTCAACAGGCGATATAATCTCTTCCATAAATTAGTATTGTTGCAATTCGTAAACTTTATTCTTCAAATATTCCGCCCATCCCTTCTGCGACTTGGCTTTATCAAAAGTCTGCCAGGGAATAGGTTTACCAACACGTACCACGAATGTCTTATTATTATTTTTAAACATCTCACGTGGCAAAAGAGCCATTTCGACATTCACCTTAATACCCAGTTTTTTACGCCAATATCCCAGACGATAAAAGAACGAAGAATTCTGTCCCTCAAAAAACACAGGAATAATATCCCGCCGGTATTCAACAGATTTGGCAATGACCGCCTTTTTCCACTCCAAATCACGGATTTCGCCGTCCTGTAGTCGGGAACAAAGCCCTGCCGGAAATATCAATATCTGATTTTCCGATAAAAACGCATCATTCAGCAAAGAGGCATTTTCCTTTCCCTGATTACCATGCTTATTGATAGGTACGAAAACCGTAGCAAGATTGGTGATATTCATCAATAGGTCATTGACGATAAAACGCACTTTCTTATTAAATCTTTGTCCAAAGATTTTGACTAACGCCATCCCGTCGAGTCCTCCTAACGGATGGTTAGAAGCGAAAATGAACCGTCCGTCGGCAGGGATATTTTCTTCCCCTTCCATTACTACGCGGACATTCATATCACGGAGGATACCTTCGGCAAAATCAACACCCCTAAGGGTCCGATTCTTGTCGAGGAGATCATTCATTTTCTCCTGACAAATCAGTTTTGCCAGTGACCGGTAAATAAAACCGGGAATTTTACTTCCCGCCCCCGGTGCTTTTTTCTTAATTGCTTTCTCTATATCTATATGCAACGAAACTGCAGAGTCCATAATGTGTTGATAATACTATGCAAGCCACAAAAATACATTAATTTTCAAGATTTGTTGTCGATATTTCCTTTTTTATAGTCTCTTAGACTGTTACGCATGTTAAAAAGCCATTACACAGAAGCTAAATGCCAAGCTGAAGGGGTAAAAAACGGAAAGGAATCCTTTGTTAAAAGAATGAAATAATGTATTTTAATTGTTGATAACTTTTATCTAAAAATACAGATGTAAACCATTTATTCAACAGAATAATAGCTACCTTTACACATTATAATAGATTATCATAAAATATATTCACTAAATATGCAAGAAGCTGTTTATCATGTCCCTGCGCTGTTGGAAGAGTGTATGACCGGATTGAATATCCAACCGGAAGGCACCTATGTTGATGTTACGTTTGGAGGCGGTGGACACAGCAAGGAAATTTTAAATCGTCTGGGCGAAAAAGGCCATCTTTATTCATTCGATCAGGATGAAGATGCTGAAAAAAATATACTTAATGACACCCGTTTCACGTTCGTACGGAGCAACTTTCGTTTTTTATCAAACTTTATGCGCTATCATGAAGTGGAAGGTATCGATGGCCTTCTTGCCGATCTGGGTGTATCGTTTCATCATTTCGACGACCAGGAACGCGGATTTTCGTTCCGCTTCGACAGCAAATTGGATATGCGTATGAACAAACGCGCATCGCTTACGGCTGCGGAAATACTGAATACGTACGAAGAGGAAAAAATTGCCGACGTGCTTTATCTGTATGGCGAAATGAAAAGCTCACGACGCATCGCCGGAGCAATCGTTCGTGCCCGAGAAACAAAAAAATTCGATCGCATCGGTGACTTTTTGAATGTAATCCGCCCTTTTATCAATAAAAAACAGGAGAAAAAGGAGTTGGCACAGGTATTCCAGGCATTACGCATCGAGGTTAACCAAGAGATGCAGGCGTTACGCCAAATGCTGACACAGGCACTTAAAGAATTGAAACCGGGAGGAAGACTGGTAGTATTGACTTATCATTCGCTGGAAGACCGCTTGGTAAAGAACTTTATGAAAACCGGAAACTTCGAAGGGAAAGCGGAAAAAGATTTCTTTGGTAAAATTCAGACACCATTCCGATTGGTCAATAATAAAGTGATTATAGCGACCGAAGAGGAAGTGGAGCGCAATCCGCGTTCACGCAGCGCAAAATTACGTATCGCTGAAAAATTATAACTGAGATAAAATCAAGAGGAGGCATCACATTGGAAAACGAGCAAAAAACAAAAACTGAAACCACCCATTTTTCGGTCATCGAATCATTCCGGGAATTCACCGAGTTTGAGTTCTTTTCAAAAGACTTTTTCATCAAACACTGGAAAAGGGTACTTCTCATTACGCTCTTATTATTCCTTTACATCAGCAACCGATTCTCTTGCATTCAGATGATTGCAGAGATACAGACATTGAAAGATGAGCTGATAGATATTCGTTATGAAGCTCTTACCCGATCGTCAGATCTGATCGGGATCAGCCGCCCGTCGCAAGTAAAGGAACTGATCCGTAAGAACGGAATCGAAATTGAAGAATCAGATAAACCGGCTTATAATTTAAATGACTGAAAACAATCCACATACAACCGACAAGTTTTCACCACGCTTTCTGGTGATTGTGGTACTGGTATTAATAGCCTGCTTAAGCATTATTTACAGTGCATTGGTTACGATCATCCCGGAAAGGTCAAAGTGGCTGGAAAAAGTAGCGCAACTAAAAGCGGAGGATAAGATAATACCCGCATTACGTGGTAATATTTATGCATCCGACGGACGCCTGATGGCAAGCAGCATACCGCAATATTATGTTTATATGGACTTTAAGGCGGATGGTTTGCGCAGGGACTCTTTATTAAGAAATCTGCCGGCCCTTTCGCAGGAACTGTCTAAACGTTTTGGAGAACGCTCGGCCGCCGGATGGCGCGAACATATCATGCGCGGCTATAATTCGGGAAGCCGACACTTCCGCCTGATTCAACGCCGTATTTCCTATACCGAGAAGAAAGATTTCGCCACACTCCCACTCTTAAAATATCCGCCACATAAAAGCGGCGTGAAGATGGTACAGATGGCTCAGCGAAAAAAACCGTTCGGATCATTGGCCTCCCGTACGGTGGGCGACGTATATGGAGATGAAGGCAAAGGGGGTAAAAACGGACTGGAGCTGGCATACGATTCTCTTCTACGCGGGACGCCCGGTATCGGAACCCGCCAAAAAATTGCCGGCCGTTATTATACGACCGCCGAAGTGGAACCGATAAACGGGGTAGATATCACTACCACGATCGATATAGACATTCAAGACATTACCCATACCGCATTGCTTGAGAAACTGCTGGAAATCGATGCCGAATCGGGTACAGCCGTAGTGATGGAGGTGAAAACCGGAGAAATAAAAGCGATTTCAAACCTGGGCCGTATCGGACAAGGCCGCTATGAAGAAACTAAAAACTTTGCCGTATCGGATGAATCAGAACCGGGATCTACCTTTAAGGTTGCTTCGATGATGGTTGCCCTGGATAAAGGGATCGTTTCGCCCAATGATACGATTGATGTGGGAAATGGCATATATATGTACAAAGGCGCCCGCATGACCGACCACAACTGGCATCACGGAGGATACGGAAAAATCACGGCCGCTCAATCCATCTGGTACTCTTCGAATATCGGTGTTGCAAAAATCATATTGAAAGGATTTGAAAATAATCCGTCGGAATATGTCGAATCGCTTTACGCGATGAATATGCATCAGAAGTTCGACATGAAAATCCCCGGATCGGGGCGCCCTAAAATACGTCATCCGAAAGATTCTACCCGTTATTGGGCGAAAACTTCACTCCCGTGGATGTCGTTCGGATACGAAACCCAAATTCCGCCCATCTATACGCTGGCATTCTTTAACGCGATTGCCAATGGGGGCGAAATGATGAAGCCGTTTTTCGTAAAGGAAATCAGTAAAGACGGAAACGTGATTGAAAAATATCACTCGGAAACCATCAACAGCAGTATCTGTAAACGCTCTACACTCCGCGAAATCCGCAAGATGCTGGAAGGAGTCGTAGAAGAAGGGACGGCTAAGATGGTACATTCCGACCGGTTGAAACTTGCGGGTAAAACGGGGACTGCTCAGATATCGAAAGGAAAAGCGGGTTATCAGGCGGGAGGAAAATCGCACCAGGTTTCTTTCTGCGGCTATTTCCCGGCAGATAAACCGGTATATTCTTGTATTGTAGTAATCCGTAATCCCCGCAACGGATACCCGTCGGGGGGAGGAATGTCGGGGATGGTATTTAAACATATCGCAGAACGTACGTATGCGCAAAGCCGGTATGCACCTATTGAGGTTATGCGCGACTCGGCGACACTTTTTATTCCTCATGTAAAAAATGGCGATTATCAGGCACTACTCCGGGTATTGGATAAACTTGATATCGATTGCGAGGATGACAACAAGGAATGGAAATGGACTACTGCCAAAATCGAAGACAAACAATTGTCTCTGCGAGAGTATTCTACGACAGAGAACCTTGTACCGTCTGTTATTGGCATGGGAGCCAAAGACGCGTTGTTTTTGTTGGAAAGCTGTGGATTGAGAGTACATATAAATGGAAAGGGACGCGTTTATTCACAATCGAAGAGTGTGGGTCAGCGCTATCAAAAAGGAGAAACCATCGTTCTAAATTTAAAATAAAGTTCTATGAAACTGAATACATTGTTAAGCCGTGTAGCATACACGCACCTGGAGGGGAACGACCTCATTCAAATCAATGGAATCGAATCAGATTCAAGAAAGATTGAGAAAGGCGACTTGTTTGTAGCAGTAAAAGGAACTGCTGCAGATGGTCATCAATATATACCGACAGCTATTGAAAGAGGTGCTGCGGCCATCGTTTGCGAAACACTGCCTGAAACATTGGATGAGCACGTTACTTACGTACAGGTAGCAGACAGTAATCTGGCAATCGCGTTACTTGCTTCGGCATTCAACGGCTATCCGTCTGAACAGCTAAAGTTAGTAGGGGTGACCGGAACAAACGGCAAAACCACGATTGCCACCCTTCTTTACAAACTATTTAACCGGCTGGGTTATAAATCGGGACTGCTGTCTACGGTTTGTAACTATGTTGTAGACAAAGAGGTGCCAGCAACTCACACTACACCTGATCCGATTTCATTGAATAATTTATTGAAAGAGATGGTGGATGCGGGATGCGAGTACGCCTTCATGGAGGTAAGCTCACACTCGGTTGCACAGAAACGTATCGCCGGGCTCGAATTCGATGGCGGGATCTTTACGAATCTGACACGCGATCACCTCGATTATCATCATACGGTAGATGCCTATCTGAAGGCCAAGAAGGGATTCTTCGATATGTTGCCGGCCAAAGCATTTGCTTTGACAAACCTCGATGATAAAAACGGAATGGTGATGTTTCAAAATACAGAAGCTAAAAAATGCACCTATTCGATGCGCACGCTAGCCGATTTCAAAGGACAGATCGTTGAAGATCATTTTGACGGCATGATGCTCGACATCAATGGGAAAGAAGTGGTAACGCGTTTCGTGGGAAAATTCAACGCATCCAATCTGCTTGCGGTTTATGGTGCAGCAATCGAACTGGGGGCGGAACCCGAAGAGGTGTTGCTGGAGCTGAGTCTGCTTACTCCGGTTGCGGGACGTTTTGAAACGATCCGTTCGGCCAATGGCTTTACGGCAATTGTAGATTATGCACATACCCCCGACGCTCTGAACAATGTATTATCTGCGATTCATGAGGTGCTGGAGGGACGCGGCCAGGTAATTACCGTAGTGGGTGCAGGAGGAAACCGGGATAAAGGGAAACGTCCTTTAATGGCGAAAGAAGCTGCGAAAGCTAGCGATAAGGTGATTCTGACATCTGACAATCCCCGCTTCGAGGAACCGAACGATATTATCGCGGATATGGCTGCCGGACTGGATACTTCTGAAAAAAGAAAAACCCTGCAGATTGCAGACCGTAAGGAGGCTATCCGCACGGCTATCATGCTGGCACAACCGGGTGATGTAATTCTGATTGCCGGAAAAGGGCATGAAGACTATCAGGAAATCAAAGGTGAGAAACACCATTTTGATGATCGGGAAGTAGTACGTGATATATTAACCTCGTGCTGATCTTTTCGCGCATTTGAATTAATCCATTTCAATTATGCTGTATTACTTATTTCATTATTTAGATAAAACTTTTGACTTACCGGGGGGAGGACTTTTTAATTATGTAACCTTCCGCTCGGGAATGGCTTTTATCATAGCGCTCTTGTTTTCTACAATCGCAGGAAAAAAGATCATCGGATTACTCCAGAAAATGCAGATCGGCGAAACGATTCGTGATCTGGGACTGGAGGGACAGATGAGCAAGAAAGGAACTCCGACGATGGGAGGTGTGATCATTATCTTATCAATCCTGATACCCTGTTTGCTGGTGAGCAAGCTTGGCAACGTTTACATGCTGCTGATGTTGGTAACAACCTTGTGGCTTGGCACGATCGGATTTCTGGATGATTATATCAAAGTATTTAAAAAAGATAAAGAGGGACTGAAAGGTCGCTTTAAAATCATCGGACAGGTAGGACTGGGATTGATTGTGGGGCTTGCCTTATATCTGAGCCCGAATGTGGTGATCCGTCAGAACCAGGAAGTAATGAAAAAGGGCAATGTCGAGGCGGTCAATTATATGACGGAAAATATAAAATCGACTCAGACCACAATCCCTTTTGTCAAGAACAATAACTTCGATTATGCAGACCTTGTCGGGTTTATGGGAGATACGGCTCAGGATTGGGGCTGGATCATCTTCATTCTGATTACGATATTCATCGTTACGGCGGTTTCGAACGGAGCAAATCTGACCGACGGATTAGACGGGCTTGCCACGGGATGCTCGGCGATTATCGGAACCACGCTGGGTATTCTGGCATATGTGTCGAGCCACGTGGAATATGCCTCCTACCTCAATATCATGTATATCCCCGGCTGCGAAGAATTGGTGGTATTTGCGAGTGCCTTTATCGGAGCCACGATTGGCTTCCTTTGGTATAATGCTTATCCGGCCCAGGTATTTATGGGTGATACGGGCAGTCTGACTATCGGCGGAATCATAGGTGTGTTCGCCATCGCGATCCATAAAGAATTATTATTACCGATTCTTTGCGGAATCTTCTTCGTAGAGAGTCTGTCGGTGATGCTACAGGTTTTTTACTTCAAGTATTCTAAAAAGAAATATGGCGAAGGGCGCCGCATTTTCCGGATGTCGCCGCTTCACCACCATTTTCAGAAATCGGCCGCATCGGGTATTACGGCATTAATTCAGCGCCCGTATGCAGCTATTCCCGAATCTAAAATCGTAACCCGATTCTGGATTATCGGAATTTTGCTAGCCGTACTTACTATTGTTACCTTGAAAATCAGATAATATCCCAATAAAATGGAGAAAAAGAGAATAGTTGTTTTAGGCGGTGGCGAAAGTGGCACGGGAGCTGCCGTTTTAGCGAAAAAGAAAGGGTTTGATGTATTTCTTTCCGATCGGTCGCCGATTAAAGAAAACTACAAGGAGCTGCTTCAAAGCTATGATATTCCTTTCGAAGAAGAGATCCATACTGAAACTCTGATTCTGAACGCGGATGAAGTGATTAAGAGCCCCGGTATTCCGGAAACGGCTCCGATCATGATTGAAATTCTGAAACGACGTATTCCGGTGATTTCTGAAATAGAGTTCGCCGGACGCTATACCGATGCGAAAATGATTTGCATCACAGGAAGTAATGGAAAAACAACCACGACTTTACTTACTTATCATATTCTGAAAACGGGTGGTCTGAATGTGGGGCTTGCCGGAAATGTGGGAAAAAGCCTTGCATTGCAGGTGGCTACCGAAAATTTCGATTATTATGTAATTGAACTAAGCAGTTTCCAGCTTGACAACATGTACGACTTTAAGGCTAATATCGCCGTAATGCTTAATATTACGCCCGATCACCTAGACCGTTATAATTATGAGATGCAGAATTATGTCAATTCAAAATTCCGCATTACCCGAAATCAGACCGAGCAGGACGCTTTCATCTATTGGAATGACGATCCGATCATCTCTCGTGAAGTAAAGATTCATCCGCCTAAGGCTCGCTCTTATCCGTTTGCCGAATCGGGCGAAAACCTGAGCGGGTTTGTCGATTCGGAACGAATGATCATCAACACGATCGGGCAACATTTTGAAATCGGAGTGGATGAACTGGCCTTAGAAGGGAAACATAATTTGCTAAACTCAATGGCGGCTTCTCTTTCGGCTAATATCCTGGAGATACGGAAGGATGAGATTCGTGAAGCTTTGGCCGATTTTCAGGGAGTGGAACATCGTCTTGAAAAAGTAACAGCCCATCAGGGAGTAACCTATATCAACGATTCGAAAGCAACGAACGTTAATTCTTGCTGGTATGCCCTACAGAGCATGAAACAACCGGTAGTATTAATCCTGGGCGGAAAAGATAAAGGAAACGATTATACAGAAATAGAGCACCTGGTGAAAGACAAAGTGAAGGCTTTGGTTTTTCTGGGGGCAGACAACAGCAAATTACATTCGTTTTTTGACTCGATGGAAAAGCCCGCTTTCGACGCCGGCTCCATGGAAGAAGCAGTTGGACTAGCGTCTCAGCTCGCTTCGGAAGGCGATGTCGTATTGTTGTCGCCATGCTGCGCCAGCTTTGACTTATTTAAAAGCTATGAAGATCGCGGCACTCAATTTAAAGCGTGTGTAAAGGCTCTTGTAAAATAAAACGAGCGCATAAAATTATCAGTTATGGATTTCATCAAAAGTCTTTTTAAAGGAGACAGATACATCTGGGGCGTATTCATGGTGATGGTACTGATATCCGGCATTGCCATGTATAGTGCCAGCAGTACCCTTGCCTACCGGGCCTCCGAATATTATCGTCCGGTGTTTTCCCATCTTACGCATCTTATTTTCGGAACTGTCTTAGTTCTGATTGTACATAATGTGCCGGCGCGCTTTCTGCGCGGATTCGGAATCTTAGTTTATCCGGTTACCTTGTTACTTCTGATTCTGGTAATGGCTACTCCGCAGGTAAACGGAGCCTCGCGCCAGATGATGGGTTTTCAGCCCTCTGAGCTGGCTAAATTCGTAACAGTAACCATCGTAGCGGCTTTATTGGCTAAAGGAAGAAAGGCGGACGGAAGTTTTGAAAAATCAATTTATTACACGATTCTGGGAGTAAGCGCCATACCGTGTTTGTTGATTCTGAAAGAAAATTTCTCCACTGGATTACTACTTGGTGCAGTTATCTTTTCGATGATGTTTCTGGCAAAGGTAGAAGCCAAACGACTGCTTTCCTTAATAGGGGTAGCTCTTATCGGGGGTATTCTATTTTTCGGAGTGCTCATACTGGTACCGGCCAACAAATTGCCGGGACGTATGCCTACCTGGAAAGCGCGTGTGGAGCGATCGGGAGAAGATTTGGTAAATGAAAAGATGAACGATAAGAACCGTCAGGCCCAATTCGGACACATGGCGGTAGCTAACGGCGGCTTTATCGGGAAGTTCCCCGGGAACAGTCAGATACGTGATTTCCTTCCGCAAGCTTATTCCGACTTCATTTATTCGATTATTATCGAAGAAGGCGGATTAATCATAGGGGGCGGATTGGTAATGCTTCTTTACCTGTTTTTATTGATCAGAGCTGGTATCATTTACCGCAGATGCCAACTATTCTTTCCAAAGCTGCTGCTTATGGGTGTCACATTATTAATTGTATATCAGGCACTGATGAGTATGGCCGTAGGCGTAGGCATATTCGTTACGGGGCAACCGTTGCCACTGATCAGTCGCGGAGGAACCTCCATCATGCTGACATGCATTTACTTTGGTGTAATTCTAAGCGTAAGCCGCATCAATGGAGATGACGAAGAGAGCGATTTTCGCGATTTCACTCAATTGGGTACTAACCAGATTGCAATCCCGGAAGAAGTAACCGATCCGTCGGATACGGAAAACGATATTCCGACTGAATCGCCGGAAGTGGAGGAAAAAGAAATGTATCCTTATTAAAAATGGGGTTTATGAAAAATTTAAAAGTAATTATAAGCGGTGGTGGTACGGGAGGACATATTTTCCCGGCCATATCCATTGCGAACGCAATAAAACAAGCATATCCGGATACTGAATTTTTATTTGTAGGTGCCTTAGGACGCATGGAAATGGAAAAAGTTCCGGCGGCGGGTTATCCTATATTAGGACTTCCCGTAAGAGGTTTCGACCGAAAAAATATTTTCCGCAACATCGGGGTGGTAAAAGACCTGCTCCGCTCTCTTAGCAAGGCCTATAAAGCGATACGGACATTTAAGCCGGACGTGGTGGTTGGCGTAGGCGGATATGCCAGCGGACCAACCCTGCGCATGGCTAATCTAATGGGTATCCCTACGGTTATTCAGGAGCAAAACTCGTATGCAGGGGTTACCAATAAATTATTGGCAGCCAAGGCTTCGGCAATCTGCGTGGCTTACGATCAGATGGAACGCTATTTTCCGAAAGATAAAATTATCCAGACAGGGAATCCGGTACGTCAGGATCTTGTAGCAACTGCAAATATGCGCGAAGAGGCGTTCCGCTATTTCAATCTTGATTCGGCAAAGAAAACCATTCTTGTTGTGGGGGGAAGCCTAGGCGCACGCACCATCAACGAAAGTATTGAAAAAGGGTTGCCCCAGTTTGATAAGAACAATATTCAGGTAATCTGGCAAACCGGAAAGGCTTATGCCGAAAACAAAAAAATCGTGTCCGACTTTATTTGTCGCACTCCGTTTATTTCACGAATGGACTTAGCTTATCTGGCCGCAGATCTTGTAATTTCACGCGCAGGCGCCAGCTCGATTTCGGAATTATGCCTTTTAGAGAAACCGGTAATCCTGGTGCCTTCACCTAATGTGGCAGAAGACCACCAGACCAAGAATGCGCTGGCTCTGTCCGAAAAGAACGCTGCCGTGCTGGTGAAAGATGCAGATGCACACACATCGTTGGTCGATACCTCGATTCGGTTGGTTAACAACCCGGCCAAACTACAGTCATTGAAAGAAAACATAGCCCGACTGGCTTATCATAATTCGGCGGATAAGATTGCCCAAATCGTGGTTGAATCGGTTCGCACGAAGAAAAATAATTAATTATGACAGATTTCACATCATTATATTTCATCGGAGCAGGCGGTATCGGAATGAGCGCCCTGATCCGTTATTATTTATCCAAAGGGTATCCCGTAGGAGGATATGATCGTACGCCTTCCGATTTGACGGAACAGCTGATCAAAGAGGGAGCCGATATCCATTTCGAAGATGATTTGGCAACTGTTCCCGCTCAATTCTTACAACCTGCCACTACGCTGATCGTACGCACACCGGCCGTGCCTGAAACACATGGCGAACTTACTTATTTTCGTGAAAACGGATTCCGGATTGTAAAGCGGGCTGAACTGCTGGGACTGATTACGCGCGCATCCAAAGGGATTTGCATCGCAGGCACACACGGAAAAACCACCACATCGAGCATGACCGCCCATTTGCTAAAACAATCGCACGTGGATTGCAACGCTTTCTTGGGAGGCATTCTGAAAAACTACGGAAGTAACCTGATGCTATCCGAAAAAAGCGACCTGACCGTTATTGAAGCGGACGAATACGATCGATCTTTCCATCAGCTCACTCCCTACATGGCTGTAATCACATCATCCGACCCGGATCATCTGGATATTTACGGAAATGAAGAAAACTATCTGGAAAGCTTTGCCCATTTTACCTCGCTGATTCGTCCAGGGGGTGCGCTTGTGATTCGAAAAGGGATTAAAGCTCAACCCCGTCTGCAAGAAGGAGTTCGTCTATTCACCTATTCGGCTGAAGAGGGAGGTGATTTCCATGCAGAAAATATCCGAATCGGAAACGGTACTATCTTTTTCGACTTTGTGCATCCGGAAGGAAAAGTTGCCGACATCGAGCTGGGAGTACCTGTTAAAATCAATATTGAAAACGGAGT
This sequence comes from Bacteroidales bacterium, assembly GCA_036655755.1. Classification (GTDB taxonomy): domain Bacteria; phylum Bacteroidota; class Bacteroidia; order Bacteroidales; family JAUNSR01; genus JAUNSR01. The sequence continues at coordinate 15,342 of JAVVPN010000051.1, forward strand.
GGCCGCGTTGGCTATGGGATGGCTGAATGGAGTTACCCCCGAAGAGATGCGCAGTGCGATGAAAAGTTTCAGCGGGCCGCGCCGGCGTTTCGACTTTCAAATCAAACGGGACGATTGTGTCCTGATTGATGATTACGCACATCATCCGGATGAGATTAAAGCCAGCATATCATCCGTAAAAGCACTCTATCCCGAACGTAAGGTAAGTGTGGTTTTCCAGCCTCACCTCTTCAGTCGGACACGTGATTTTGCACCTGAATTTGCAGAAGCCCTCTCGTTGGCCGACGAAGTGATATTACTTGATATTTATCCCGCACGTGAAACTCCGATTCCGGGTGTGACTTCGCAGATTATATTCGAAAAGTTAAATGCGCCAATGAAAGAACTTTGCAAGAAAGAATCTTTGCTTGAATTGATAAAAGAACGTAAATTTGAAGTTCTGATTATGTTAGGTGCTGGCGACATCGACCGATTAGTACTTCCTGTGAAAGAAATCCTGTCAAAATGATAAGAAAATTCTTCCGCATATTATTATTAAGCATATTGCCTGTATATTTACTGGCAATGTTTTTTATTTTTGCCGATCGGGTGGAAGAAGAAATCTGTAAGGAGGTTAGAATAGCCATCAAAGACAGCACCGACGCTCCCTTTCTGAAAATCAGAGATATAGAACACGCTTTGAATCGACTGCGAGTGAAGCCGGAAGGGAAACCTTTGAATGAAATAAATACGTATGAAATCGGCCATGCCCTCGAGGAAAATCCGATTATCCGAAGCGCTTGTTGCTATAAAACTCCCGACGGAACTCTACGTATTGATATTTATCAAAGAAATCCGATCATGCGTGTATTCGGATTGACCGGAAATTACTATATTGATGAAGAAGGATTCTTATTACCGGCCGCCAATAATTTTACGGCATATGTTCCGGTAGCATCCGGATATGTAACGAAGGATCTTGCCTCAACGGATCTTCTCCGGTTTGCCATATTCCTTCAGAAAAATAGTTTTTGGAATGCTCAGATCGAACAAGTTTATATACGTCCCAACGGAGAGGCTGAATTGATACCCCGGGTAGGGAATCACACTATTCTACTGGGAGATTTTCAGAATTTCGAGAAGAAACTTGAAAACCTTCTTACCTTTTATCAGGAAGGGTTGAATAAAAAAGGGTGGAACGTATACAAAACAATTAACCTGAAGTATGAAAATCAGGTAATCGGAATCAAATAGAATAAATAATTAAACAAAATACGAAAGGACAATGGAATTAACAGAGTTCATAGCAGCTGTTGACCTTGGTACTTCCAAAATAGTTGGAATCGTGGGTTCAAAGAATCCCGACGGTTCCCTCCTCGTACATGCGATTGAAAAAGAAGAATCGGATTCATGTATTAAGCGGGGATGCATCCAGAACGTTGACGAAACAGCCTCCAAAGTAAAACGTCTGGTTACCAAACTCGAAAACCGGGCCAGATGTAAAATCGGAAAACTGTATGTCGGGCTGGGAGGCCAGTCATTACAGTCGATCGATCATAAGGTTACACGACAATTAAATGAGGAAACCCCCATTACAGACCAGATTATAGCTTCGCTCAAAGAGGTAAGCATGCAGATGCCGGTAGGGAATAAGGAAATACTCGAAATAGTCCCTTCGGAGTATCTGGTAGATGGTAAACGAGTAGGACAACCCGTGGGTGTATACGGATCTGAAATCGAAGCAACTCATAAAATAATTATCGGACGTCCGGTATTGCGCAAAAATCTAAACCGCATGCTGGAAAAGATTCATCTTCCATTGGCGGGTTACATCTTATCGCCATTGGCAGCTGCATCTGTTTTGTCTGAACCGGAGAAAAGCCTCGGTTGTGTTTTAGTCGATTTTGGAGCCGCCACTACTACCGTGTCGATCTATAAGGACGGACTGTTGCGCCACCTTGCGGTTATTCCGTTAGGAGGAAATACGATTACGAAAGATATCGCTTCGTTGCAATTGCTCGAAAACGAAGCCGAAAAGGTTAAAACCTATTTCGGAAATGCAACACCCGAAATTGACGAATCTGAAAACAAAATTATCAAGCATGCAGCCAATGTAAGCATTGATTCTCCCGAAATTCAGATGCGTACACTTCATCAGGTCGTATTGTGCAGAAGCGAAGAGATTATCGAAAACATATCCAACCAATTAAAAGTGGCCGGATATGATAGTAAGCAACTCAGTGTGGGATTCGTCCTTACAGGAGGAGCTTCAAATATGAAAGGCCTGACTTCACTATTGCGTAAGAAAACGGATATGGAAGTCAAATTCGGAGCTTTCCAAAAACCATTGGCTTCTTCTCAGTTTGCAGAGATCGGCAAAGATGTTTCTTATTCGGTCTTATTAGGATTACTCCAGCGTGGCGATGCAAACTGTTGTAAACAAGAAGAACCGGCGCCTGTCGTGATTGAACCGGAACCGGAACCAGTAAAACCGGCAGAGACTCATAAGAAAATTGATCCTTGGGGATTCCTGATTGATATCTTCAAAGATGATAAAGACACAAAACTTGATTAATCGATTAAATAGGTAAACAATGGACGAAAATCAAAATAGTTTAATCGACTCAAACGATACCGATTTACTGGATTTTGCCTATTCTACTTCCAGTCCGGCCATCATCAAAGTGATTGGTGTAGGTGGTGGTGGTGGTAACGCCGTAAACCACATGTTCCAGGAAGGGATCCATGACGTATCGTTCGTTCTGTGTAATACAGACAACCAGGCTTTAAAGAAATCGGGAATCCCACGTAAAATACAATTAGGACGTAAACTGACTTCCGGTTTGGGAGCCGGTAACCGTCCGGCTATCGCCCGCCAGGCTGCCGAAGAGAGTATCGATGAAATCCATCAGATGCTCGACGATGGTACTCGCATGGTATTTATCACTGCCGGAATGGGGGGTGGCACCGGTACCGGAGCTGCTCCGGTAATTGCACGTGAGGCAAAAGACATGGATATCCTTACAGTAGGTATCGTTACCGTCCCATTCCTGTTTGAAGGACAGAAGAAGATTAATCAGGCCCTTGACGGTGTCGAAGAAATGAGCAAACACGTAGATGCCTTGCTTATTATCAACAACGAACGTCTTTGTGCCATTTATCCCGACCTGACATTTTTCAATGCCTTTGCCAAAGCGGATGATACGCTGACTACCGCGGCAAAAAGTATTGCCGAGATTATTACGGTAGAGGGACATATCAACCTCGACTTTGCCGACGTGCAGACCATCCTCAAAGATGGCGGTGTGGCAATCATGAGTAGCGGATACGGACAAGGACCTTTGCGTGTAACCAAAGCGATCGAAGACGCCCTTAACTCACCACTGCTCAATAACAACGATGTATTTGGTGCTCAAAAAGTATTGTTCAACCTATACTTCTGCGATCAGGCACCGGTTACAATGGAAGAGATTCGCGAAATCGACGAATTCATGTTGAAATTCGACAATGACGTGGAGGTGATCTGGGGAGCCGCGCTCGACAATTCATTGGGTGAAACGGTAAAAATGACCTTGCTTGCCACCGGATTCGGAATCTCCGATCTTCCGGGAATGCCGGCAACCATTCCACCGAAAGGATCGCGCAAGAATGAGCTTCCGGAAACGAAGACCATTTCGATGAACGACGAGGATACGAAAATGGAGCGGTTGAAGAAGACGTATGGAAAAGAAGCGGTTGCGGGATTGAAAACAAACCAGGCACGGGCTTCTTACTATATATTCAATACCGATGAGCTCGACGACGATCAGCTGATAGAAAAAGTAGAACAGAATCCGGCTTATAACCGCGATAAAAACTTTGTCCGGAATGTACAGCAGACACAACAGAAGCCTGCCAACCCGGATGAGAATAATACAAACACGAATACATCTACAATTCAATTTTAATAATTATGACACTGTTTGATCAGATTAGCAACGATATTAAAGCAGCGATGCTTGCAAAAGACGCAGTACGCCGTGACACCCTGCGTGGTGTAAAAAAAGAGTTTCTTGAAGCCAAAACAGCTAAAGGTGGCGATGGTGAATTATCTGACGAAGACGCTCTGAAAATCATCACTAAAATGGTGAAAAAAGGAAAAGACGCAGCAGAGATTTTCCATACGCAAGGACGCGAGGATTTAGCTTCTGAAGAGATGGCTCAGGTTGCCGTAATGGAAACTTATTTGCCTAAACAGATGAGCGACGAGGAACTGACTGAAGCAGTAAAAGCAATCATTACCGAAACCGGTGCTGAAGGACCGAAAGATATGGGCAAAGTGATGGGTGCTGCCAGCAAAAAACTTGCCGGACTTGCCGAAGGTCGCGCAATCTCTGAAAAAGTAAAAACTCTTTTGGCTGCAATGGCTTAAGAGAAA
>JAVVPN010000052.1:0-19191 GCA_036655755.1 Bacteroidales bacterium
AGGACCCCAACATTAAAAGTGTTGTGCTCTACCTGCTGAGCTACTGAATCATCATGTGTGCTTTGTTTCCTAAAGCGATGCAAATATAAGGCTGTTTTCTGAAATCTGCAAGAAAATAACCCCTTATAAAGTATTAAAAAACGTCATAATCGCCTATCTTCTTCTTTATCAGATATGATAGATTGAGGGTAATCTTTCAAAATATATACATGATAATAGGTGAGAAGCATAGGTGCTAACGGAAGAGCCATGATGATACCGATAATTCCGAACAACACTCCGCCGATAGAAAGGCAAAGTAGAATGATGGCCGGGTTTAATCCGGTTACCTTTCCCATGATTTTCGGGGTAAGGATGGTGTCTTCACAGAGCTGAACGATGGCGAATACCATCAGGCAAAATATAATCAGTCGCCAGAATGGGATGCCGGTATCCGCAGAATGGATGGCACAAAGCAGCACGGTCGGAAACAAGCCGATAAACTGGGCATACGGAATCATATTGAGCAACCCGATGAAAAGCCCAAGCGGAATAGCCAGGGGAATGCCGACAATCAGAAATCCGATACAAAACAATATGCCGACAATACCGGCGACGAGGCTTTGTCCGCGGAAATAGCGGTTTGTGCTTAGGGCAAGGTCATGAAATACTTGCCGTGTTTTTTTTCGCCAGCTGTTTGGAAGCAGATCAAAAAATCCGTCGCGAATCTCCTCATAATAGAGCAGGATGAAGAAGCTGTAAAGAAAAATGAATACCAGACTGAAGAGATTGAAGATCTTCAACACAGCTTGCTGTACGATCGACATCACTTTCGGGATATATTTTTTTACCGAATCGTAAAACTCCTGGGAATTGAATTTTTCTTTAAACTCCTGTAGGTCCACGAAGCGGCTTACGTAATCACGCAGTTGGGTCGGTAGTTCGAGGTCGTTCATCACCTGTGCTTCGTATTGAGATAAGAGTGCGCCGGTTTTCTTGAATTCACCGATTGCGGGTGGCACTACCAGAAAGAACATGGCGGTGAGAATGCCCAGCAGACAGGTGATGGTTGCGAAAATGGCAAGCAACCGGATCTTTAGTCGGAGTTTATATTGGAAAAACCGCACAACGGGAATCAATATGGAGGCGATCAGCCAGCCAATCAGAAAAGGAATCAGAGCATCTTTGATACGCCATGCAATCCAACCGAGTATTACGGTTAGCAGCGAAACAAAGAATATGCGACAAACACGGTCGAAGGTAAATTCCTTCTCAAAAAATGATGCCATAGTGCGGTTTTTGTTTAGATTATTGATTGTCGTGGGCGCGGTGGTAACAACTGCGGCAGAGAGGCTGATATTCGTTTTTTTCGCCCAACATCACTTGTTTGTTGTTTGAAACAAGGCGATGCGAATAATTGGCTAATTCTCCGCAATGCACGCATATCGCGTGTACTTTTGAAACGTCGTCAGCAATTGCGCATAGTTGAGGCATCGGGCCAAAAGGTACCCCTTTGAAGTCCATGTCTAATCCGGCAACAATAACGCGAATCCCTTTTTTTGCCAGTTGATTGCATACCTCTACGATGCCCGGATCGAAGAATTGTGCTTCATCAACGCCTACCACATCAACGTCTTCGGCCAGTAAAAGGATACTTGCTGAGTTTTCTACGGGAGTGGAGTGTATGGAGTTGCTGTCGTGCGAAACCACTTCGGTGTCAGAGTAGCGTACATCGACGGTGGGTTTGAAGATTTCAACGCGCAAGCGTGCAATCTTGGCTCGCTTAAGACGGCGAATCAGCTCTTCGGTTTTACCCGAGAACATTGAGCCACAAATCACTTCGATGCTGCCGCGGCGATGCATTTCGCGGAATTTGTTTTCTGAAAACATTATGAAATTTTTATATATTTATATTGACTGTCTGGTTGTCTTAGCAAAAATAATAAATTTGATTCAGAGTGCAGGGGTAATCCGGCTCATCTGTATATAATTTATTTCCGGATAAAGATGGTTCCTCTCTCTTTTACCGGATCGCTTTGTCTTGGGGATGGGTGGTAGTGCCATCCATTTTTTTTATTACTTTGCACGGATTTCCTACGGCTACGCAATCGGATGGAATATCTTTATTGACTATGCTTCCGGCCCCGATTACCACATTGTCCCCGATTGTTACACCCGGCATTACCATTACTCCGGCTCCGAACCATACGTCATTGCCAACCGTGATGGGGCGTGCATATTCGAGACCTGCATTGCGTTGATCTTTCTCCAACGGGTGTCCGGCGGTATAGAATCCGCAATTAGGGGCGATGAAAACATGATCGCCAAATGTCACCGGCGCACCATCCAGTATCACGCAATTATGATTCATGAAAAAATGATCACCAATCGTAATGTTGTATCCGTAGTCACAGAAGAAAACAGGCTCAATGCAAAAATGGGCTGCTGTTTTTCCGAATAAGTCGCGAATCAGCCTCTCTCGTTTTTCAAAATCATCGGGGGGTGTTTGATTGTATTCAAAACAGGCCTTTTTAGCCATATTTCGTTCGGTAAGGAGCTGAGTGTCGTAGTTGGCATCGTACAGAAGTCCTTGAGCGCATTTTTCTTTTTCGGTCATGGTGGTTTTTTAAAGTGGAAAGTTTTTAAGATATTTGAGATAAAGATACAAATACAATTCGCTATGCTGAAATTTTTGCAAGTCTCCTTAATAAGTTTGTTTTTTGCTTTGCCTTCTGTTGCGCAACAAGTTGCATTGCAGCGTTTTGTTTCGCATCCGTGTATGAAGTATGCATCAATCGGAGTTTCCGTAATCCGTTTGTCGGACGGCAAAGAAGTAGCAGCGTGGCATCCAGAACAGGCTCTTGTGCCGGCTTCTACACTCAAAGTGCTTACTACGGCTACAGCGTTGCGACGTTTGGGGGCTGACTACAGAATAACTACTACATTGGAATATAGTGGGGTGATAAAGGATTCAATCCTTCATGGGAAATTGTTTATTCGCGGCGGTGGTGATCCTGCGCTTGGTTCACGTTACGACAAACGGGAGAGAAACGCTTTTTTTGAAGGGATGCTGAATGCATTGCGTAATGCCGGAATAAAACAGATAAATCAGGAATTGGTGGGCGATGACCGGGCTTTGCCGGAAGAAGGAGTGATGCCGGGATGGTCGTGGGAGGATTTGGGTAATTATTATGCTGCCGGAATTTACGGGCTTAATTTTGGCGACAATATGTTTGAAATCGTGCTTGATACTTCTTGTAAGGGGATACAGCCTACGGTAAAAAGCATGCGGCCAAATATACCCGGATTGAAGATAAACAACCGGTTGCTGCCGCGGCCTACGTCGTTTGACAGTGCGTATCTTTATGGAGCGCCTTATGCGTCGGAGCGTTATCTGTACGGGGCGGTACCTCAGTCGGGGTCTGAATTTACCATAAAAGGGGATTTGCCCGATCCTCCGCTTCAGACAGCGCAATTTGCCCGTGACTACTTGGTAGCACATGGCATTATTTGTAAGGGAAATGCCGTCAGTGCCCGGGAATATGATTTGAAAGGAGATATATCGGAAGAGCGCAAGGGGTTATGGAAGTATTATTCGCAGCCGTTAGCGGAGATAGCGCGGCAAACGAATGTGCATAGCCTGAATTTGTATGCGGAGGGGCTGTTACGGCAGATTGCGCCTTCGGCTCCGGTTGCCATTGAGCAAATGGTTCGGTATTGGAAGAAACGAGGGTTGGATACCAATGGGTTGTTTATCTATGACGGAAGCGGATTATCACCCTCTAACCGATTGACAGCCGGTTTTCTGAGCGGACTGATGTATCAGATGAGAGCAGATGAGGCTTTCGTGAAATCGCTCCCGGTAGCGGGGAAAGAGGGGACAGTTAGTTCGTTTTTAAAAAACAGTGTCTATTCGGGGAAAGCTCGCCTCAAAAGCGGTTCGATTAAACAAGTGGTTGCTTATACGGGTTATATCGACGGAAAAGATAAATATGCCGTGTCGATTCTTGTGAATAATGCGACATGTTCGTCGCGTGAGGTACGTAAGGCGATTGAAAAGTTATTGACAGAAATGAGTTTGTAAATGTAAAATGGTTAATTTTGTTCGAATTAGCATATTTAATAAATAGGTATGACGCAACAAGAAAGCATTGAGCTGTTAAATAGAGAGTTAAAGGAATTGACCGATTTATTGGCGGGAATGAAGGAATGCAATACGATTCCGGAAATATTTTTAAATATGGCTCGCGATAAGGCGCTTCGTATGGCGGAAGGTTTTGAAAAACTTGCCCGGACAAAAACAGTGGAGCCACAAGCCGTAAAACAGCCTGAACCGGTAAAACAACCTGAACAGATGAAGCAGGAGGAGCCTGTAAAACAACCGGAGCCGGTAAAACCGGAGATGCCGGAAATAAAACCAGAACAGAAACGACCAGAGCCGATGCCGGTAAAGGAGGCTTTTAGTGCGGTTTTTAAGGAGTTTACTCAAAGCCCGGTTACATCTGCTCCAAAGAGCGATTTGCGAAGTCTGATGACACTCAACGACCGTTTTTTGTTTCAGCGCGAATTGTTTCGCGGAGATATCGGGATGTTGAATTATACGCTCGACGAGCTGAATAAACTAGCATCAATGGAAGATGCGATGGCTTTTCTGGAACGTGAATATCATTGGGAAGAGGAGGCGACAGGAGTGAAGGAATTTGTTGAGCTTCTGGAACGTCATTTTAAGGGAACGATTATTTAAGATATTATGGGGAAATTATTTGTGGTACCGACTCCGGTCGGGAATCTGGAAGATATGACTTTCCGCGCAATCCGCGTTTTGAAAGAGGCTGATTTGATTTTAGCGGAAGATACGCGCACGAGCAGTGTGCTGATGAAGCATTTTGAAATTATGACGCATATGCAGTCGCATCATAAATTTAATGAACATAAGACTGTAGAAAGCATTGTGGAACGCATAAAAGGGGGACAAACGGTAGCTTTGGTATCAGATGCCGGAACGCCTGCTATCTCCGATCCGGGATTCCTTGTGGTGCGCGAATGTATCAAAGCCGGTATCGATGTAGAGTGTTTACCGGGAGCGACAGCTTTTGTACCGGCGTTGGTAGCATCGGGATTACCAAATGAAAAATTCTGTTTCGAAGGGTTTTTGCCTCAGAAAAAAGGGCGTGAGAGCCGGATGAAAGAACTGGCGACCGAGCAACGAACTATGATTTTTTATGAATCGCCATTCCGATTGGTTAAAACACTCAGTCAGTTGGCGGAATATTTCGGAGCTGACCGCCCGGCTGCGGTAGCGCGTGAAATTTCAAAACTGCATCATGAAACCGTGCGCGGTACATTTGCCGAGCTGATTGCTCATTTTACATCGAAGGAACCCAAAGGTGAGATTGTTTTGTTGGTTGGAGGGGCGCCTGCTGCTGAAAAAATTAAAGGAAACAAATATAAAAATGCCCGCAACTCTGAAGAAGAGGTCGAGTAATAATCAAACAACAAACAAACTTTCGTTTTATGAAAAAAATGATTTATTCCTTCGCAGCGCTGCTGTTGCTGGCAGCCTGTAATTCAAATTCGTCCAAACTAAAACAGTTGCAGATGGAGAATGACTCGCTGGTGGCTGCTTCTACTCAGACCAAGGCGGAGTTCGACGAATTACTTTCTACTTTGAATGAGGTAGAAGATGGTTTTTCTCAGATTAAAGATGCAGAAAATTACTTGACCGTACAGGCTCAGGCGACGAACGATCTGACACCTTCTACAAAAGAAAAACTGGTGAATGATATGCAGTTGATTCAGCAGACTTTGCAGAATAACCGCGAGCAGATTGCAAAATTGCAGAAGCAGTATGATAATAGTCGTTATCAGTCGGCTGAAATGAAAAAAACAATTGCCCGTCTGACACAGGAAATCGAGACGAAATCTGAAATGATCGCCTCACTTCAGCAGGAATTGAGCCGCAAAGATGTAAAAATTGCCGAGTTGTCGCAATCGCTGACCGAACTTGCAGGAACGGTTGACCAGCTTTCGGAAGAAACAAAGACACAGCAGAAAGAATTAGCCGCACAAGAAAAAGAGATTAATACGGCTTACTATGTGTTCGGTACCAAAGGTGAGCTGAAAGAGCAAGGTATCGTTTCGGGCGGAGGTTTGTTTGAATCGACGAAAGTACTAAAAGGTAATTTTAATAAGGATTATTTTACCAAGGTGGATGTTCGTACGTTGAAAGAGGTACAGTTGTTTGCTAAAAAAGCGAAGATGCTTTCAAACATGCCGTCGGGTTCATATTCTTTTGTGAAAGATGATAAAGGAGAACTGACATTGGTGATTAATGATGCGAAAAGCTTCTGGAGCCTTTCGAAATATTTGGTGATTCAGGTAGATTGATAATACATGTATAAACACGTCTTTCTCGATTTTGACGATACGATTTACGATACCCGCGGCAACTCTTCGGTTGCTTTGCGGGAATTGTATGAACATTTTGATTTAAACCGCTATTTTGAGCGTTTTGAGGTTTTCTCCGAACTATACTGGAAGCGTAATCATGAAGTATGGGCGCTCTACAGTGAGGGGAAAATCGAACGTCGCGAACTGATCATAGAGCGATTCCTTTATCCGCTCCGGTATGCCGGAACCGGTACCGAGGAGATGGCGCTCGAGTTAAACGATTGGTTTCTGGATTGTACGGCCCAGAAAAGCGGATTGGTAGAAGGGGCCCGGGAATTGCTTGAATATCTTAAACCGAACTATCATTTGCATGTAATCAGCAACGGGTTTACAGAAGTGCAATTTCGGAAGATGGCAAGTGCAGGGGTTACCGACTATTTTGATGAGGTGATTTTGTCGGAAGCGGTAGGCGTAAATAAACCTGATCCGGCAATCTTTTCGTATGCATTGCAAAAAGCGGGAGCGCGTGCGGAAGAGTCGATTATGATTGGGGATAATTTTGATACGGATATTACGGGTGCAATCCGGAGTCGGATTGATCAGGTATTCTTTAATCCTGCAGGCGATTTTGAAGCCCCGGTCACTCCCACTTTTCGGGTGAGCAGGCTGAAAGATATCGAATTGATATTGTAACAGATTCGGGAATATATAAAAATGGAACTCCGGAACGGATAGTAAGATGTGCTCTTCTATCGTTCCGGAGTTGTTATATCTATCCCTGTCCTGAAATATTTATTAGAAGTTAGGGAGATCGACATCCCACCATACCGGTGTGTCGATGGCATCGTTTCCGTTAAAGAATTCGACTACGGCTTTCTGTACATTCAGAAAGTTGGTATTGTATTCATTTTCGGGAATGCGAGCTTTTTTTGCATTGTTTACTTTGCCCGGACCATAATTGACGGTAATGCGTGGTGTGGCATAGGTGCGGTAAGGAGGAATCAGATTCGGATATCCTGTACGTCGGTATTCACTCCATGCTTCGGTAGAACCGGCCGGAAACATCGCAATCCATTTTTGAGTAATTATTTTTTCCAGCTTTTCTTCTTTGGAAGCTGTCTCTGAATATTTGGGAGTAACCTGGCTCATTGCTTTTACACTGGCGGCGATTTGTTCGTTATCACTCTTCCAGGCAGCAAATGTAGCTTCCGATTGAAGATAATCATCAATTAATCGGGAATCGGTGATTTTCCATTGTTCTAGTGAGCGCCTTATACCGGTATTGTAATTATCTGCGGCATCTCCGGCTCCGGCATATCCTCTAAGAGCCGCTTCAGCCAACAGGAAATAAGCCTCTGCTGCTGTAACCAGATAAATAGGCGCCGTTTCATAAGTTGCATTTGCCGGAAAAGCTGTTCCGAGCGAAGAGTAATTAGGGCCCGAATTCGTAGTAAATACCGAGCCTACCCGAATTCCTTTATAATTATCTCCGAGTTTAGAGAAAAAACAAGATAACCGCGGATCGTCATAGCCGGTAAGAATACTCTCCATATCCGCACTCATTCGGGTATCACCCCAAACCTGGGCTAATACGCAAAGTCCATTCAGCAAGCTGCTTGTAAATCCGGTGTTTTGAGTGTTTTCGGTAATAAGCCCTCCTTTATCAGAGATTGCTTTTTCTGCCTCCACGCGAGCCATGTCGGGACTGGCTTTAACGATGCGTAAGGCAAGTCGTAAACGTAATGTATTGGCCAGTTTATGCCATTTTGCATAATCGCCTTTATAGAAGAGATCTTTTCCGGCATCAGTTTCAGGTAAGCTTTCTCCATTGTTGAGCAGAACGACAGCTTCGTCCAGATCTGCAAACATCTGTTCATATACCGATTCCATCGTATCATATTCGGGATTGGTACCTCCGAATGCAGAATAAGGAAGTGTGCCATACATGTCTACCGTCCGTCCGCTGGCCAGAACACGGGTTATTAATCCCATGGCTTTAACTGTGTTATCTGTTTTGGATGGAGAGGCAAGCGCCTTATAGCTTGCGAGCATATCCTGTACTTGGCCCATGGTGCGCCCCCAATATTCAAACATGTAACCATTCCAGTTTTCAACCAATGAATAGCTTTGATTATTTCGTCCCCCAAGGAAGTTGGTTCCGGTGGCAAGATATCCCGACCAAATATCCACATTTAAATTGCTTTGTACCTGAAGTACCCATGCCGCAATAGGAAAGGGGCCCGTATCGTCAGAATAAATAGCACGTTGAGCCAATGACAAATAGTCAATAGCAGGGTCTTTCATCCCTATTTCGGCATCTTTTACGATTCCTGCTTTATTTGTATTGATGCTGTCAAAATGATCTGTACATGCCCAGCTCATAAGGCTAAAAAGCAGAATTGGAATATATTTTCTCATTTGTATCAGATTTTATGTTGTGATCAGATTAAGAATTGTTATGGTCAGAAGTTGAATACGACACCGAATCCCAAGCTGCGAGTAGCAGGAAGAGCCAATGTTTCAACACCTTGTAAAAGATTATCAGTAAAGGATGTTACCTCCGAATCTACCGGTGCCGGTTTGTATAAATAGAACAGGTTGCGTCCGAAGAATGATAACTGGATACCTTCTACCGGTGTCGATTTAAACCACTTTGAAGGAAGATTCCAACTGACTATCATCTCACGTAAACGAATATTGGTTGCATCGTAAGCGTATTCACCCCATAACCCTGATTTACCACCGATCAGGTGATAATAGTCCATTGAATTATATCGTTTTCCGTTGCCCATGTCAAATCCACCGGCTGCCCGCATATCGGCACTTTCTTTACTGTTGCCGGCATAGTCGAGCGTAGCCTGAGTAAGCGAAATTACTTTGCCGCCAAAACGACCATCCAGCAAGAACGAGAAGCTGAGGTTTTTCCAGGTGAAAGTATTATTCCAACTCATCATGAATTTCGGATTAGCATTCCCCACATATTCTAATTTTCCTTCTTGTGGTTCATAATCTACTACTTCTTCTTCAATGTATGTATTTCCTAGTATTAATTTGCCGGCTTCATCACGAGCTAGTTTATAAGCATACATATCTCCAAGACTGCCACCCTCTTTTACCATTGAAATAAAACGTTTTTTATCATCTTGTGAGATAATGAACTCAGGAGCAGAAGTATGTAATTTTTTCACTTTATTGATATTGCGTGAAAAATTTAGTGTTGAGCTCCAGTTTACACCGCCAAACTGAGGGTTAGCGGTGATAGATGCCTCAAATCCACGGTTCTCAATATCTCCGCCATTTACATAGTATCCAGCGTATCCGCTACTAGCAGGGGCAGTGATGGTAAATAACTGATTGGTTGTATTCGTATGATAATAGGTAATGTCTGCCCGGAAAAGATTATTCAGCAATGTTACGTCAGCTCCGATTTCCCAAGAGGAGGTCAGTTCTGGTTTTAGCGTTTCTCCCGGACGAACAATATTAGCCGGGCGAACAAATCCTCCGGTAGAGGAAAGCGTATTTACCGGTTTGATGATAAATGCAGGAAGTTCGCTACCTACTTGTGTATATGAACCGCGTACTTTCAGCATATTTACCGTTTCTTTGTTAATCGGGAGAAATTCGGAAATTACAGCCGATAAACCGATTGACGGGAAAAAGTAACTGTTTTTGTCTTTTGGCAGTGTCGAAGCCCAGTCATTACGGCCTGTGTGATTCAGAAAGAGTGCATTTTTCCAGGACACCTCCAATGAATAAAATAACGACTGCAATTGGGTTCTGTCGTAAATCATCTGTGTGAACGCGCCGTTATTAAAATCAAGATTAGACACATTGAAATAATTAGGTTGGAAAAGGGCACCCCGATTTCCACTCAATGTTATGCCTTCTTGTTTATAATCTTTAATGCTGGTTCCAAGCAGTGCGTTTATACGGATATTTTTATCAAAATCCTTGTTGAAATTCAGGAGTGCATCCCCATAATACTGAATTGCATTTGATTCAGAACGGACATAATTACCGTTGCTTTTTGATAAAGTAGTATTTGTCCCCTGATAGAATTTTGTTTCTAACACGTCATCGGAGTTATCCAATGTACCGCGTAATTGTAAATTCAGCCATTCTGTAAAATTAAACTGCAGGTTCATAGATGCCATTAGGCGGCTCCGATCATTGTTATTGCGCTCGCGATTTACGATCCAATACGGATTTTCATATACGTCGCGTGGTTGTACGGGCCAATTCTGATAATTCATCAGCGGATCAGGATTGTCGATATATGGAGCGCTGCCCGTTACCTGGTATGTCCGGTAGTTGTTTAATTGGAAGTCACCCGGCATTTTCAGAAAGGAGACAATCGGGTTGCTATAAAGTCCCGGAGAAAATGGATTATCTACCTGTTGTTGAGTATAAATCAATTTGACATCCATTTCAAGGAATTTCTTGAAAAAATTAGCATTACCACGCACGTTTAGATTGTGCCGATCCATCTTATTTTCGGGGATCAACCCTTTCGTAAAGGTGTTTGAGTAAGAAGCAAAGATTTTAGCCAAATCATTACCAGCTGTGAAGTTGATGCTATTTACGGTGTTTACCCCTGTTTGCAGGAAATCGGAATAGGCATCTTTATTTCGACTGGCATTTGCTGATTTTTCTCCCCAGCTTTCTTCATAAGGATTGTCTGGAGAAGCACCGTAAACGGTTTGGAAATTTGGCTTATAAGCAGCATGATCAAAAGTGGTATTCGTGCTTACTTGTATTTTGGCAGTGCCGGCCTGTCCGGATTTTGTCGTGATGATAATTGCCCCATTTGCCGCACTGTTTCCATAAAGGGCGGCAGCGGAAGGTCCTTTCAGGATATTGATATCTTCAATATCATCCGCATTGATAGCAGATAATCCGTCAGATCCTAATGTGGCACCCCCGAAAGCACCCTGGTCGGTAGAAGTGCGAGGATTATAATTGGTAACCGGCATCCCGTCGATAACGATCAGAGGTTGTCCTGTCCCGTTGAGCGAATTGTTTCCGCGCAATATAATTTTGGTTGGAGACCCTGCTCCCCCCGAAGCCTGAAGGATATTCGCATTCGATACCTTGCCGGAAATTGAATTCGTAAAATTTCCACTTTTAACTTTGGTCAATTCCTTTGAATCGATTTTCTGACTGGAATAGGAAAGGGCGCGGGTGTTTTTCTTTACACCGAGCGCAGTGACCACCACCTCCTGTATGTTTTTTACATCCGGTTTTAACTTTATGGAATATTTATTGGAAGCCCCAATTGTAATATCCTGTGGTAAGTAGCTTACATAGCTGACTACGAGTTGCTGCCCTTCTGCAGCGTCAATGTGAAAGTTTCCATCTAAATCGGTAATGGTACCGTCGGTAGTCCCTTTGATGATAACACTTGCCCCGGGTAGCGGCTCACCTGTTTCATCAAATACTTGTCCCGAAATTTTCCGTTTTGGGGCATTTTCCTGATTGGTTCGGAAGATGTTGATATACTGATCTTTGATTTCGAACTCGACAGGCTGGTCGCTTAATATCTGTGCTAAAAGGTCTTCCAACGGAATATTGGTTTCATTGACCGATATTTTTTGATTAACGTTCAGATCGTCTTGTTTGTACCAAAGAGCCAGTCCGGTTTGTTTCCTGACTGATTCTAAAACCTCTTTGAGAGGGACGTTATTCATTTTTAAAGAGAGAGAGCTTGCTTTGCCGGATAATCCTGAAAGGAGTAGCATGCCGGCTATAAACAGCGATTTTGAAGTGTATTTCATGTCTTTTCTCATGTTTTAAGGGTGTTGAATAGCTGCTTCCGGAAAAATGTTTGCGGAAGGATGAATGACAACGCTATAAAAATATAAGAATGAGGGTTGAGACCGAAAGAACGAATGTTCTTCTGAGGTGAAATGATTGCCTGATTTTCGTGGTCTCCCGAAAAAAAGGTAATTAGAAAAGGGCAGAATAAAAGACAGATTTCTTTTATTACATAGGCTTCTATGGTTTAATAGGGTTTTATACTTATCTGACGTCCTTTTTTCTCATAACGGAAGTGTCTGTTCAGACTGATGATGTCCAGAATTTTTTCAATGGGATCATTGGTGTTGATTTCACCATAATAAATTTCTTCACCGAGATATGCTTCTTCAATCTGAATGCTGACGGCATACAGCCGTTCGAGTTGCATGACGATTTCTTTAAGTGTTTTATCTTTAAATAGATAGTGGCCTTCTCTCCAGTTTCCGGTTTCACTGTCGTAAGCATCCGATTTGTGCTGTTTGCTTCTGAGGTCGAATGATGCCATTTGATTGGCCGTAAGTAAGAATGCCTCTTTTTCAGCATCAGTAGGATAGGCTTTTACCTTTCCTTCACTCACTTGCACTTCCACCAACGAATCATTCTCGTAAGCCCGGACATTGAAAGATGTACCCAATACTTTTACATCGACTTGAGCCGTTTTTACAATGAAGGGGTGATTTTTTATTTTGCTCACTTCAAAAAAAGCCTCCCCCCGGAGAATAATTTCCCTTTTGCGCCGACTGAATTTTTCGGGATAAGAGATACTACTGTTTGAGTTCAGCCAGATTGTTGATCCGTCAGCTAACGTTACAGATGCTTTTTCTCCTTCATTAACAGTAAGATAATGCATCGCCGGTTGCGACCACTCTGCAAATCCCTCTTCAATCAATTTGCCTATCGCGATAGCAATCAACGCGATTGCAGCGTATTTTAGCTTTTTGAAGATTCGGGATGAACGGTGGTTCGGACGCATATTTACTGTTTCAGATGTGAAATCAGTTCTCTCCGTATGCAAATCGGTTAAATCCAATTTACGCTTAGGTATTTCATCCGAATAGGAGGCTAATGCAAAATTATTTTTCATCTGGTGCAACAACGCTCTGTTTTCGGGCGATTCTTCCATCCATTTCTGCAATTGCAGAAGCTCGTCTGCGTTTGCCCGATGATTAAGATAGTTGCTGATAATCTGTTTCATTTCAAAATTTCTATTACTCTGTTATGCCCTTTCTGATAATAAGACGTATCATCTGTAGGGACACCCACACAAAAAACAATAATTTTTTTATTTCTCTCAGAAAAAAAAGGAAGAAGATGGAATAATCAGCGTATAAACGACTGTTTTTTCTTTAAGCCAAAAATCATAAAAAGAAAGGGAGAAGAAAATAATGTTCTTTCAGATTTTTACGGAATGCAGCTAGGGCGACACCCATTCGCCTTTCAACAGTGCGTACCGAAATGTGAAGCCGTTCGGATATTTCGGTGTATTTTAGTTGATCTTTTCGGCTAAGCAAGAATACCTCTCTGCTTTCAGGTGACATTGCCGCAATTGTATCTGATATTAGTTTTTTCAGATCTTTGATTTCAAGAGAATCCGGGTTCATTGCTTCGAGGGCTGATAAGTTTAAGGATTGTTCGAGCGAAAGTGTGTCTTGTGTCATATTCATATACGTATATCTGACTTTTGCTTTGCGCAGGTGGTCGATACAAGCATTGCGTGTCAGCACAAGTAAATAAGCCTCTGGATTTGTGTCTGTAGATAGGTGTTCGCGTTTTTCCCAAAACGTAAGATATACATTTTGAATTATATCCATAGCATCGTCTATATCTCCTACATAATCGTAAGCGAAACGTTGAAGGCGATAAGAGTATTTGCGGAACAGCTCGTGAAATGCATGTTCGTCCCCGTTGCGGATCAGCTCCATCAGTTTAGTCATTGGCGTCATAGTCATTTCAGGTATTTCTAATATAGAGTGTAAATATGGATAAAATTAGTTAAATATTAAATTTTTATTTAGATTTTAATTTATGGTTCGTTCGTTTTTATGCCAAGTTGCGCTTTCTTGAAATGTTGTAAAATAAGTATCTGTTATACCTAAGTAGTTGGTTGTAAGTTGATATTTCAAGAAGGCTCCGTTATTCTTCAATACTGATTTTTTATCAATTTTGAAGAATAACGGAGCCTTCTTGTTTAATAATATGATTGGGTATCAGGTGTTTATTTTGGATAAATCAATTTTCGCTGAATTCAATTAACCCCAACAGTTTACTTCTCGAAAGCAAACATGCACCTAAAGAGGTCGACATGTCGTCGAGTTGTGCGCATAAAATTTCTGTATCGTTGTTTACATAATTAAGAGAATACTTCATTAAGCTGCTTTTAATGGCATATGTGATATAATCGCCCATTCGCCCAACTGTGCCGCCTAATACCAGCACATCCGGATTGAAAAGATTAAGGAGTCCGGCAAGATATTTTCCTAGAGTACGTCCTGTGTTTTGAATCAGGTCAATGGCAAGGATATCTTCTTTTTTTGCTGCTTCCAAAATATCGTTGAGTGCGATTTTATCAGGGTCGGGAAACTGTTTGCGCAGAATTGAACCTCGTCCGTTTTTATATTCTTCCAAAAATTTGCGATGGATTGCCGATCCTGAAGCCTCTGTTTCGAGGCATCCTTTTTTTCCGCAGAAGCAAAGAATTTCATTGTCGAATACGGAAATATGTCCATATTCGCCGGAGAAGCCTGATTTGCCATAATATATTTGCTTGTTAATGATGATCGCAACGCCGATTCCCCAGCTAATATTAGCATATACTACGTTTTTCCGCCCTTTACCGGTTCCCAGCATATATTCGCCATATCCCATGCAACGGGTATCATTATCTATCATTACGGGAATTTTATATTTCTGTTCAATTTCCTGGGCCAGAGGTAATTCTTCGTTGTAAAAGAAACTATAGGAGATTCCTTTTAATGAGTTGATGCGTCCCGGAATGCTCATCCCTATCGACAGAATTTTATTGCGTGGTATCGGGAGGTTGCTTAAGAAATCATCCAAATGATTGTAAACATGCTCTAATGCATCAGGATTTTCCCACAATTTAAACTCGAGGTAGGTTTCTGTTTTAATGACTTTCGCCAAAAAATCGGTTAATGTGATGATAATGCGGTTATGCTTAATATCCACTCCCATGAAATATCCTGTCTCCGGATTCAGATTATAAAGAGTTGCATTCCATGTACCTGTTTCCTGACTTTTTTCTATTGGAATTACCAAGTTGTCTTTCTTTAATTCGCGTAAAATCTTGGTTACCGTTGGAACGCTTAATGAAATCTCTTTTGCAATCTCGGCAATCGACATGGCCCCTTTGTCAATGAACAGAGTGGTCAGCCGTTGTTTGGTCGGATCCTCCTGTAGGCAAGAGGTGATGGTTGTTTCATTATTTGGCATATTGAAGTATATTATTAGGTGTATTTATTGAAAAAACCATTTTGGTTTAAAAAAATTTATAATAACCAAATTTATAAATAAATAATTTAACAACAAAGGTATGATAAAAACTTTATTAAATGTAAATAGGGATAATATAGTTTTAATGAATTTGATGTCATTTTATCTGTATAATCATAATTTTTTCATGTTTGTTTAAATTGATAAATATATTTACAATAAAATTATTAGTCGTAAAATTTGTTTTTTGAAAAATATATATTTACGTTTATTCTATAATAACATGAAAAACACATTTTTGCCTTTTTGATTAAGCAGAATGACCTCTTGTGGCGAAAAAAACACTGTATTTATAAGATTCTCGTTTTTTTAGTCGTTCAACATTCGGATAAATTAGATGTAAAAAATTATGATGAAGAGTAAGTAGTTGATAAATTGTTTTTATCCGATTCAATTTTTAAATACTCTGTCTATATAGTACAAATGTTCTGTAAATAGAGTTTCATTGGTGATCCATTTTAATTAATATACCATGAATAGAAATTGTTTACTGATAGTTATTTTATTGTTTGTTTATTTCCCCAAAGGGTTTTCAGTAAAAAATCCGGATGTCAGATCAGAAAGACTGACAAAAAAACAATTGCGAGATAAAGTAAAAGGAGCATGGGCCGGGCAAGTGCTGGGTTGTACTTATGGAGGCCCGACAGAGTTTCGTTACGTTGGTACCATGATTCAGGACTATATTCCGATACCATGGGGTAAGGATGAAGTAAAGAAGTGGTTTGATACTGCTCCTGGCCTTTATGACGATGTATATGTTGATCTGACTTTTGTGGAAGTATTTGATAAATATGGATTAAATGCCACGGTTGATGATTTTGCCAATGCTTTTAAAAATTCAAACTATCCTCTGTGTCATGCAAATCAGCAGGCACGTTATAATCTGATTTATGGAGCCACAGGGCATGAGGCCGGTTTTTGGAAAAATAATCCGCATGCCGATTGCCTTGATTTTCAGATTGAAGCAGACTTTGCCGGTATTATGTCCCCAGGGATGCCGAACGTGGCAAGTGCTATCTGTGATACGGTTGGGCATTTGATGAGTTATGGAAATGGATGGTATGGAGGTGTATATGTAGCCGGAATGTACTCCTTGGCTTTTATATATGACAATATTGAAAAGGTTGTAGAAGACGCTCTGATTCTGATTCCTCAAAAAAGTACTTTTTATCAATGTATTCGTGACGTAATTAACTGGTATAAAAAATATCCCGGCGACTGGAAGCAGACCTGGTTTGAAGTGGAGCGGAAATGGAGTGAGGACTATGCATGTCCCGATGGCGTTTATGTGCCTTTTAATATAGAAACCCCTGTAAATGCTGCTTATATTGTTATAGGATTATTATACGGACAAGGTGACTTTGAGCGAACTTTAGATATTTCTACTCGTTGTGGGCAGGATTCCGATTGTAATCCGGCTTCTGCTGGAGGCATATTAGGCACTTTATTGGGATATTCTCACATTCCCGAAAAGTATCGTAAAGAACTTATTCCGGTAGAAGACACCCCTTTCTCCCATACTCCCTATTCGCTAAATAAAGCATATGAGGTAAGTTATAAACTTGCACTTGGGGAGATTTTACTTCATGGAGGAGAAGAACAATCCGAAACAGTAACGATTCGTGCAGTATCTCCCCAACCGGTACAGTTTGAGGAAAGTTTCGGCGGCTTAAAACTTTTGCGGAAAGATAGCTTCTACAAGTCGATCAAAGAGTTACCTGAAATGGAATTCAAGGGTGTGGGTATGGTTTTGAAAGGGATGCTCCAAGGGGATATCAACCAAGAATATGTAGGAGAGGTCGCAGTTTTTATGAATGACCAGCTTTTAGAGAAAGTGTATCTTCCGATAAAATGGAACAATCGTAAGCATGAAATATTTTTCAAATACGATTTGCCCAATGCTGATTACAAAGTTCGTTTTGAATGGCTTAATCCGATAGAAGGATCCGATATTCAGGTTACGGATGCGATTTTTTATGATGTGGAATAATCTCTTTTAATATTGTGAAAACTAAATAAGAAAATTAAGATGGTAAAATGGTCCTCTTTACTATGCACATTAGGCATTTTTGCATTTTTTGCAAGCTGCTCATCGGTTACGACAAAAACACGTGGCACTACACCGGTCGATACACGTACCAGCCTTACCCTGCTCCCTCCGTCGCCGATTACTAATCAGGTAACACTCGATATTAGGGGTGGAATATGGAATGAAGGGGATAAATCCAAAGAATATCAAATAACAGTTTATGTGGATGAAGTATCGAATGATAAAAAGATATTTTCAGAAACACGTACCATCGCGCCCGGAAAAAGCGACGGGATAAAGATTAACCTGAATACCGCTGATATGGGTGGTACACGAAAGATTATTTTTGATGTTGAATGTAATAAGGAAAAATGGCAAAAGATAGAATCCGTTACGATTATTCCATCCGACATACGTTCTACGCGGATGATTGATGGCGCCTGGTTCGAATTTTATCATTGGTGTGAAAATGAGGGGCGTTTATGGAATAAAGATATTATAAAGTTGACTGATAATCAATGGAAAGAGATGGTGCGGGGAATGCATGAACTCAATATGAATGTCGTTGTCATTCAGGAACTTTTTAGAAATGAAAAATATGTAGGGAAACATAATATGGATAGCACCGGATACACCGGATATGCTTATTATGAGTCGGACCTTTATCCTCGCCAAGACTCGGACTCTATTTTCCTGCACACAAATTTCGGTGAAACATCTCCTAATAAGCCTGCATATCCCCATTTGATAGCACAGGCTCCGTTAGACGCGGTGCTTGAGGAAGCCGAACGACTGGATATGAAGATTTTTTTAGGAATCGGTGGATATGCATGGTTTGACTTTTCGGAAGGTTCCTTAAAATGGTCTAAAGAGGTAGCTCAAGAATTATGGAATAAATATGGCCATTATAAATCTTTTTACGGATGGTATATTTCGAATGAGATATTTGGTAATTTAGGAATGGAGGATCATCAAAAAGATGAAATCGTTCATTTTTTCGAAGAATTTACTCCATTCGTAAAGCAATTAGCTCCAGATAAACCGGTTATGTTAGCTTCCAATTGTCATGATATAAAAGGTGCGAGAGATTATTATCCAAAACTATTGCGTAATCTGGATATCTTATGTCCGTTTGGCTTTCACCGAATGCCGGAAGGCGATTATACCGGCAAAGAAGCTGCTGCGATTTTACAATCGTATTGTGATGCTGCGGGTTCGCATCTATGGATGGACATGGAGATTTTCCTGTTCGGAGATAAAAACTCTTTGTATCCACGCCCTATAGAGCAGGTGATTCGTGATTTAAATGTCTTTGATAACTTCGAAAAGGTTTTTTGTTATTCCTATACCGGATTATTAAATGCACCATGGCAGACAGCCCATCCTGGTGGAGAAGCAACCGTAAAGTTGTATAACGATTACCTAAACTATCTTGAAAACGATTGGAAGAAGACTTATTTTACGTTTAAAGAATAAGGAACTGTTTG
>JAVVPN010000053.1:0-19133 GCA_036655755.1 Bacteroidales bacterium
GTTACTATTGAGGCTTTTTAAATCTTTCAATACGCTATTCTTACCGAATCAATTGAAATCTTTTAGCATCTCCTGCGCTTTTTTCAATTGCTCTTCATAAAGCGGATTTTTAGTTGCTTCCGACAATTGTTTCCACAATTGCGATGCAACCGTAATATTTTGTCTGCCCTGAGCTTCTTCGTTCAGCTTAATCTGAGCCATTCCCGATTTATAATGTACACCGGCGATACGATTCAGTACATGCTCGCTCACCTGTTGGCCCAACAACGGTTGAATCGCTTTTAAAGCCTCTTCATACGTTTGTAAAGATTTAGCCCACGCATCGTGAATATATTGGAAATCTCCTAGCGAAAGAATCCCGTCCAACAAATTGATTACGGCATGCTCATTGTTTGGCTGTAGCTCATACACCTTGCGTAAGGTATCCAGCTGCCCTTGCAAATAAGCTTCGGCAGGTGTTTTATCGGCAGCCTCAGCATAGAGATTTGCCATATTTCCATAAGCACCTGCAAGATCATGCAACAAACGGAAATCCTCAGAATACTGTTTCGCCAAATCCTTACGAAGTTCTAACGACTGCGTGAAAAATTCGCCCGCTTTCTTCATATCTTTCAAATCAAGATACATTTTACCTAAACGATCAAATGTAATACTTGGAAGAATGCGAATTTCTACTGCTTCCGGATTATTCGCCGCCAATCGTTCGCTGATGATCAATGCATTTTCATAAGCCGCCAACGCATCTTCACGTAAGCCATTCTCATGACACAAATCACCGAAATCATTATACATAACCATCAGATCATGTTGTGCCGGCAAAATCGATGGATTTTGTGATGCAAAAGCCGCTTTATGTTTCAGTGCCTGCTGCAGAATCTGTTTACCGTTTCCGAAATATTTTTTCCCGGCTTCTTTATCATTGATCTGCTGGCATACGCGACAGATTGTAACATACCATGAAGCAACATATAATTTACGATCTGATTCGGCCGGTTCATCTTTCATTTTATTCTCAAGGATGCCGAAAGCCACGTCAAAGCAATGCTGAGCAGCTTTAGGCTGACGCATATCCATACAGATCATACCCATATTGAAGATAGCATCGCAGTTTTCCCAACGAAATGCATCCATCGGAGGATTCTGAGCCATTAGGCGATCAAGCAAGCCAATAGAATTATCAAAATAGCGTTTTACTTCTTCCAGCTCATTCTTACGCAGATTAACAGAAGCCAAACGTAAGCCGGTCAAGCCCAACAATTGAATATTATCAATCGAGTTGCGCTCACCCATCCCCTTCATCAAGGTTTGCTCAATCAAAGCGATCAGTTTTTCTGAATTTTCAGGCGCTGTATGCTGAGCCAACGACACAAAAACTTCATTGATAAATCGACGATATAAATCGAATCGCTCTTCACCTTCATATGCCAACATATTTTCGATAAGCTTCTCTCCTGCTTCACCACTCACAAAACAACTTCCAATCAAATCGGCTCCGTTTGCGAGAACGGCATCTTGCGCTTTACCGAATAATGCAGCAGCCTCAGTCACCCGACCCGCCTGAAGCAGGTGAAACAATGCTTCACTGTTTCTTACCGGATCCTGTACAGGAAGTTTTAACAAATGGAAAGCTATATCTTCCTGAAAGCTTGCCTGTGTCTTTTCATTCAACATTCCGAAGATCATACCACGCAATTGTGGCGATGGGATGAAAAGGATATTTTCCATGCTTGCCGCCAATGGGAAACCAAAGCAGGTAGCCATTGACAAAAACTCATTCTTATCCCACTCCGCGCCTAATAATGCAGACAAATCCTCATCACGTAATCCGTGACGTGTAGCGGCAAGATAATTTAATGGTTCGCTGAATTTGTCTTCGCCAAAATTTTCAATTGCAATACGGATAAGTCCCTGTATCTGTTGTACCAGTTCTTCTGTAATTTCCGTTTCCGGGTGTAGAATCAGATTATGTAATGCCTCTAGCGCTTCTTTTGAAATCAGATTTTCAATAGCGGGATGTACCGGAAGCATTGCCGGTGTATTGTTTTGTGAATTCATAAATATCGGTTTATGGAATATAAAAATGGTTTAATTAAGATAAAATCTATCTTTCGGAGCGCAAAATAATGATTTTATTCTGAATACAAAACCAATTAAAGAGTCTGAAAAAAGAATTTAATATTTCTCATTCCTCTTTCTATTAGGAGTCAAAGAGTTACCATTTCTATTCTTTCTATCTTTTCTATATACCTGCTATAGTTTTATTTTAAGAATGGAGTAGCTTTTACTGCAGACGCCCTCCTCTCGCCATAGGTATAGCGAGAGGAGGACGTCCGCAGTAAAATATTTATTTACAGTTAGCGCTTACAGCTTTTCTTACCTAACATATTATACATGCCACAGTATCCCCAGAAACTCGTTACAAGCAACGGAATTGAGAAGATAAGCAAAATAATTGCGCCCACACCATGCGCGATACCGGCAAGTACAAAATACCATAATACCAATGCTACATACATACGGATAATCCGGTCGAAAGCCGACATATTCTGACAAGATTTTTGCAGCTTATTAACCTTGCTGGTAAACAAAACCCAGTCTAATGAATATTTACCGCCGCCAACAACGGTAACCACAATGTAAATAGCCAGATACATCAGAGCAAGTTCTTTCTGAGCAAACAGATGTTCCGAATGTACCAGAAAAGCAGCCACACTCATATTAATTACCAAAACCAAGGCGGCCGGGCGCGTAAGCAATCCCAATATCAATAAGAAAGAACATACCACCTCGGCAAAAATGCTTAATATAAGCGATGCCTCCGTACCAATGCCGAGGGGATCAAAGAATTGTGTGGACAGTGTTGCAAAATTGGTTAATTTTAAAAAGCCATGTGTCAGCATCACAAATCCTACGAATACCCGTAAAAACAGATTAGCGATTGCTCTTTGCTCCTCTTTTGCGGGGGCGTCCCATAACCAAAACTCTTTCATACACGTATTGAATTAAATCCTATAAATCAAACAATTAAATTCTGATACTAATAGAACAATTTATAATTCAATCGGTTTATTTCACCCTACCGCCCCGGTAAAAAGTTTTATGATAATAAGGTTCATCCAAGCGGTTTACCTGAACACCACCACGAGTGGCGGCATGAATAAAGTGATTGTCTTTTAGATAGATTCCCACATGCGTAATTTTACTGGCTTTCGTAGTACGAAAAAACACCAGGTCGCCACTCTTTAGTTTTGATTTTCTGCGAATCCGCACACAATTCTGATTATATATATCAGCTGAGTTACGCGCCAGTTTTTTTTGATAAACGTCGCGATAAACAGAAGTTGTAAACCCCGAGCAGTCGGCTCCTTTCTTGGTGTATCCGCCTGCCCGGTATGGGGTTCCAACCCATGCAGCGGCTTCAACGAACAAAGCTAATGGATCTGATTTGTTGATTTTTACACCTAATTTCCGCTCAGCATGCGCCACGGTTTGTTTTTCGAGCGCTTTATAACTCGTACCACATCCTGACAAAAAGAGAAGAAGCATAAAATAGAGGAAGAGGGATAAAATGTGATTTTTTTTCATTAAAAAAGGGATTGTAATGTTTAAATCTCTTCCAAATATATTAAGATTTTAAAACATTACAATCCCTTTTAAGGAACTTGGATTACAGAAAGTATCGACTCATTGTATACTTTATACTAGTAACCGCCCATCATTTCACGACACATTCTGCAATAATGATGCCATGTCCGTTTATGTATTTTATCTTTCACTCCTTGATAGGCTTGTACCTGCTGATCGGATAAAACAGCCTTCAGTTCATCATCGTGGGCAGCGGCAGCTCCTTTCATCGCACCGGAACTCACTTGTTTTTTAGCAGCCAGATCTTTTACACGACGCACAAACTTAGTATTGATCTGATTAACTTGGGGAGTCTGAATAGGCTCAACGGCACCAACGGCTACCATTTGTACGGTCATCCATTCGGGTGTTGGGACGGTATCTGTCAGCAACATACCCATATCAGCACCTGTAAATAAAGGGATACTGTCAATCGTTGTTTCTTCCACTACAATAGCAACCGGAATACTATCGGGCTCTTCGGCCTCCTCTGGAGAAACAGGAGAAGTGGTAACAGGTTGCTGTGCCCATGAGAATGAAACACTTGCCAATAGCAATGTTCCCATAATCATCCAATTTTTCATAATCTGAACAGTTTAAATATCTATTATATAAACAATTCAGAGTGTGGTATGGTTTATGGGGTCTTCCGTACAGGTAATTGTAAAATCAATAAAGCGGCAGTAATAATCAATATTCCTACTACAGAAGGCATGTCGGGTTTAACATCCGGCAATAACAACCAACTCAACACACATCCGGTAACGGGAACTACGAATTTCCACATATTCAGTTCAGATACTTTTACCGTTGGTTTTTTGAGTAAAGTGTACCATATGCTGAATCCTGCTGCCGGTATAATAGCCAACCATATAAGAGCAGCCCAAAATTCGAACGGATAACCATTTCCTTTCGAGCTCTCGGTAAAAAAAGAAACAAGCAGAAGCATTAATCCTCCGGTGAAATTAGCGAAGGAGGTGAGTGCTATTGGGGATATTTCGCCTTTATACCGCGCTACCAAGATATTTGTAGATGCTCCTATCGTATTGCTGATAATCAATAAAGCAATTCCCGAATAGAATATCAAACCGGTTCCACCCATATCGCCTTTGGCAAGACTAATAAACAATACTCCTGACAAACCGAGTAAAATAGCGATGATTTTTCGGGCCGACAAGCGATCGTTGGCCATCGTAAAGTGGGCTAATACGGCGACAAAGAGAGGCCCTGCCCCCACTATTACCGCAGCGGTGGGCGCCGGCACGCGATTCAGACCTAAAAAGAACAAGCCATATTGCATAAAAGTCTGCAAAAAGGCAAACATCAACATAAATTTCCAATGGCGCAGATGCGCACGCAGATTAACACGTTGGTAATATAACAATGGCCAAAGGAGCATCCCGGCCAACGTAAAGCGAAATCCGGATAAACGAAGCGGCTCCATGTACTCAAAACCGATTTTGGCACCTACAAAAGCAGATCCCCAAAGTACACATGCCAGAATTGCAAGCAGTCTCATATTGTATCAAAAAATTAGCTGCAAAAGTAGGAATAAATATCGGCATTTTATCAGTTGAACATGGGCGAAAACCCCCTCTGGGAGTTGTTTATAAGCAAAATTTCAAGTAAATTTGCATTCTTCTTATAAAGAAGACATTACATTATTAAGCTTATCAGATGAGATACGAAGAGATAGAGGAAAAGCTTAGAGTTTCTCCTTCCCTTAAATTTTTACGATCCCGTAATGCGGCTTTAATGATCAGTTTTTTCGATGAGCAATTCAAGGCTAAAAACGAAGTAGCCCTGCCATATGATTACTTGATAAAAGAATTGGCATTCCTGATCGAACAAACTCATTATATAGATGAAGAAGATGAGGCTCAACCTCAGACTCTTGATGCTATGGCTAAGGCAAAGCGGTATCTGGAATACTGGACGGAAGAAAACTGGCTTCGAAATTATATCGACGAAAGTACCAAAAAGGTATTTAACGTACTGACCAAGCATACTGAAAGAGTTTTTCAGATGCTTGAATCACTCCGTGACCGTGAATTTGTAGGAACGGAATCGAAATTCCGTGATATCTTCTTTAAACTTGAAGATATTGTCAGCAACAGTATCGTTGACCCGGAAGCCCGTATCGCGGAGCTGGAACGGCAAAAGGATACCATCCAAAAGGAAATTGATAAAATCAGGAAAGAGGGCGTAGTGAAAACCTACGAAAACTTTCAGATCAAATCGCGAATGGATGATGTATTCAGGCTGACAAATGAATTAGTGGGCGACTTCAAAGAGGTAGAAGAGAATTTCCGTGAGATCACCAAAAACATTTATGAACGACAAGCCCTTCAAACGTATACGAAAGGTAATTTGCTGGGCTATGCTTTCGATTCGGTCGATAAACTGAAAGAGAGTGACCAGGGTAAGAGTTTTTACTCGTTCTGGCACTTCCTGATGAACGAATCTGATCAGAGCAACCTGCGTGATCTGATTGAGAAAAGTATATCGGCAATGGAAGATCGTGGTTTATCTACCAACGACAAATACCTGCGTCGTATTAAAACATTGCTTCATAGCGCCGGACAGAAGGTTTTGGAATCTAACGACCAGTTGGGTGAAAAACTAAGCCGCGTAATTGCTGAAAAAAATTCGAACGAGAACAAGAAATCGCGCGAGACTATTCAGGAAATCCGCTTGATGGCATTGCAGCTTTCGGATACTGAACTTCCGGAGGATTGTGGCATTACACTCGAACTGGAAGCGCAGATATTCTTGCCGCTTGAGCGTAAGCTCGCAGAAGGTCAGATTATTAACGAGTATGACATTCAGCCACAAGTGGCACAACAAACAGCCGATCTGAAAGCACTTACCCGCTTGTTTAACCCGAATTTGATTGATCGCAAAAAGCTGGCTAAAAATGTAAAAAGCCTGCTTGCCGATCGGCCGGAAGTAACATTGCGTGAGGTACTTGAAAATTATCCGCTTGAAAAAGGATTAAGCGAATTGGTTGCATACATCACATTAAACGATCATACTCAGAAGGTACGTGTAAATGAAAAGGTGACTGAACCGTTGCGTTTTGATGATGAGAATAATAAATATCTTGAAGCCCCTCAGATCATCTATCACCGATAAAAGACAATTATGGAAAGAAATGAATATAACCTGGCGCCATTTGCCGACGTTGTTGTCAAACTGCTTCAGGGGCCGCTTTATGATGAATCAAAAAATTTGTGGAACCAGATGTTGATTCATCAGAAACAGATCAATCTGTATCTGGAACAAATGGGATTAGAGCTTATTGTTGAAAAAAATGATGGATATGCCTTTCTGCGACAAATTGAACTGGATGAATCGGGCCGCACGGTAGGTTTGATACGCCGTATGACGCTTACATTTGAACAAACACTCTTATGCGTATTATTACGCGAGTGGCTGGACGAATTCGAAACAGACATCACGGATAATCCGAGCTTATTTATCACCCACAAAGATTTTCGCGATCGCATCGAAGTGTTTTTCAAAGACCAATCGAATAAGGTGAAACTACTGCGTGAACTCGATCGCTATATCCGCGATATGGTGAAATTCGGGTTTCTTAAACCGATTGCTACAGAAAATGAAGAAGAGGATATTCAGCAATATGAAGTGCGTCGTATCCTGAAATCGAGAATAACGAGCGACAAGCTTGAGGAGTTCAAAAATAAACTACAAAAATATGCACAACAATAGTCTGTTTTCAACTGCGCCTGCCGAAGCGGGCTTCCGTCTGCAGACCGTAGAAATTTATAACTGGGGGGTATTTGACGGCGAGATTTACCGTATCTCACCGGAAGGAAACACCTCTTTGCTTACCGGGGCAAACGGATCCGGTAAAACATCTTTTGTGGATGCCATCCTTACACTCATCGTGCCGGAGCGTCGTATGCGCTTCTACAACTTATCTTCGGGATCGGCCGGCAAGAATGAGCGTACGGAAGAAAGTTACGTATTGGGTGAATTCGGAGATGCAGAATCTGCGGATAAAGGGAAAGAAACGTTGCGACTACGTCAGCATAAGGAAAAAACATTTTCTGTGCTTCTTGCGCGTTTCAAGAATGAAGAGCGTTTTCTAACATTAGCTCAAGTACGCTGGTTTTCGGGAAGCGAACTTCGACGCGCCTACATCGTAGCGCAGAGCGGACTTTCAATTCAGGAAGATTTTATTCCGTTTGATGCAAACGGCCAATGGCGACGCGCTTTGCGTAACAAACATCAGAAAATCAATAATCGTGAGGTCATTGAATTTTTTGACGGCCCGGCTATGTATGCACAAGCATTACGCAAGTATCTGGGAATGCGCTCAGAAAAAGCGCTTACGTTATTTAGTCAGACGGTAGGTTTGAAAGTATTGGGTAATCTGAATGAGTTTATCCGACAGAATATGTTGCAGGAGTCTACGATTGAAGAAGAATTTATCGGCTTAAAAGAAGGATTCCGCAAATTACTCGACGCGCATACGGAAATTGAGAAAGCCCGTCAGCAGCTCGACTTATTACAACCCATCATAAACAAAGAACAGGAGCTGAAGGTTTCAAAGGCTGCGATCAAACAGATGTCTGATCTGAAAGATACGCTTCCGCCCTACTTTGCGCGCCATAAAAAGAATCTGCTTGAAAAAGAGCTTGAGGTTACTAAGGCCAAAAACTGCGAACTGGCAGAAAAACTGATTGCCGCAAAAGAGGAAATTGAGAACAAGCGGGAACAGGAACGCGAAATCGACGCCAATATCCGTAATGACGAAGTGGGTAAACGTATTCAGGCTATCCATCAGAATATTCTGCATAAGCAAACCGAATGTAATACGCGAAAACAACGCTGTAAAAAATACAATGCGGCCGCATCGGCAATCGGAATGAAAAACGATCCGAGCGATTATGAATTTGCAGAATCGATTGATACGGCAAAGACGCGTGCTCAGGAGATCGTAGGTTTATTGCCGGACCTTGAAAATCAATGGGCCGACGCGCGTAATGAATTGAAAATATTACGTCAGGAACAAACTGAAATCGGAATTCAGTTTGATGCTTTGCAAAAACAGAAAAACAACATCACCGGGCGTGTTGCTGAAATTCGCAGCGAAATTGTCGCTCATTGTGGCGTAACCGAAGAGGATATTCCGTTTATCGGAGAGCTGATTCAGGTGCGTGAAGATGAAAAACACTGGGAATATGGTATTGAAAAAGTATTGCACAATTTTGCGCTTCGCCTGATTGTACCGGATGAGTATTATGATGAGGTAAACCATTATGTAAACAACACGAACTTACGCGGACGTATTGTTTACCATCGCTTCAATCCGAAGGACAACTCTTTCAATAACTATGTTGAAGATGTAGATAACAGCATCTATTCAAAACTGGAGATTCGAAATGATTCGCCTTACTCGGACTGGGTAGAACAAGCGCTGAAGACAGACTACAATTTCGTTTGTACCGATGACATGAATTTGTTTCGGGCATGTCGCCGCGCGCTGACTTCGGAAGGTTTGATCAAGAACAACCAACGTCACGAGAAAGATGACCGCCAGAAAGGTTCATCCCGCGAACAATTCGTATTAGGTTGGGACAACTCGTCGAAACGAAACCATACGTACCAGGCCTTACAGGAAAAAGAGGGTGAAATCAACCGCAAACAAACTCGTATCAGTGAGCTGAAACGCCAGCAGGAGACATTGCACGGCGAACGTGAAGCAATTACCGCCTTCTTACAATATGATAAGTTCGAAGAGATTGACTGGCCGCAAATCGCTGTTGAAATCAGTGAATTCGAACAACAGAAACATCAGCTTGAAAAAGCGAACAACCGCGTTGAGGAGCTGACGAATCAATTGGCAGCACTGAAAGCAGAGATCAAAGAGAAAGAGAAACAGCGTGAAGAATTGAGCACAGAAAAAATACGTGCACAAGATTATACTGAAAAGATAATAATGCAGTTTGAGTATTTGAAAACAATGCTCGACGCTTATCGCCATGTAGATTTGCGCTCTAAATATGAGCAGTTCGAAGAGGAGTTTTCGACCATGCTTGCTGAACTTACGGCTCAGAATATTGATACGATCCGCCACAAGGTGGAATCGGAAATCACCCGCCGTCTGACAGAAGAGAAGGAAAAAGAGAACCGACTGGAAAACAGACTTCACAACCTGATGCGTGACTTCCGCGAACCAAATGATGAGATTCGTAAGAAATTCATCGACTGGACAAGTGATACGCATAAGTTGCCGACGGAAACGGAGTATGTGCAAGAGTATATCGACCTGTTTAACCAAATCAATGAGCAGCAGCTTGCCGAATATCGTACGCGCTTTAAAAAATATCTGAATGAAGATATGATTAACCGTATGACGAACTTTACGGCTTTGTTAGAACGTCAGGAAGAAGAAATCAACGACAATGTGGAAGCTCTAAACAAATCGTTGGAGCGAATTACATTCCGTTCAAATCCTCCGACATTTATCCAACTTTATGCCGAGAAGGAGAATTCGCGTGAAATCAGAGACTTCCGTACTCGTTTGAACGGATGGAAACCGGATTTAACGGCTTATGAAGAAACGGGCAACGAGAATATTCTGGAACAAAGTTTTGACCATATCAAGACTTTGATTGAGGACTTGTCTGATAATGAGATTTGGCGTCGTACTGTTACGGATGTTCGAAACTGGTTTACGTTCAAAGCAAAAGAACATTTATCGGAAAGCCCTGAAACAGTTTACAAAATCTATGAGAGTACGGGTAAATTGTCGGGAGGTGAAAAAGCTCAGCTGACTTATACGATTCTTGGATCGGCGATCGCATATCAGTTTGGTATCAGCCAAAGTGGTATGAATACGAATTCATTCCGCTTTATCTGCGTTGATGAATCGTTCAGTAACCAGGATGATGAGAAATCACGTTATCTGATGGAGTTGTGTCGCCAGCTCCACTTACAGTTGCTTGTAGTAACTCCGGAAGATAAGATGCACATTGTAGAACCTTATATTTCGGCAGTACACTTTGTAAAACGTCATAATAACCGCAACTCGGTTGTATTCGACATGCCAATCCGACAATTTGCGGAGCAACGTGAAGAAGCACGTATGGCTTAATTACTTTTGTAAACGAATTTGTTTCTGACGAAGCGAGTCCAGTTGCATTAAAATATCATCAGTCTGTTTTTTTGAAATCTCCTCCGACTCTCTCCTACGGATAGCGTCGTAATAATCGGAGAATTTCAGAAAAACAGACTGTTGCTGTTTTATACCTTCTGCAATAGAATCGACGACATTGCGGGACGGATAAAAATTATTGGGATTGACAGACAGGATTCGAGCCGCCTGATTCATATCTTTCAGGCGTGGACAAGCTAATCCAAAATGAAGTTTTTTATTTTCCCGATAAATATTAAAACCTACCTTAAACGGCAAAAACCATTTTTGAAGAGAAAGGTGGTAGAAAAAACTATCATCCACATCTTGTACTCCACTGGCAAGGAGACGATAGCGGTTTATGTCAATGACGAATGGATAAACACTCAAAATATTATTCTTCATTGCCAAATTCACACGAATAGAATCTAGCGTTATTTTTTCATTGTTTCCGAATAACAACCAACCTATAAACGAAGGAAGAACTTTTGCCTTATCGACCGATAGATTTTGTCCGTGAATTTCGGCATTCCCGCGCAAAGTGGGCATGCGTATATAAAGCGTAGAGTCGAGCTCTGCTGAAGCAGAAATAGAACATCCCACATACCCTTCTAAAGTCTGCAGCATAGGTATAACCTTCTTTAAATCAGGAAAAATCCCCAATAACTTATCCACATCTAATCTGTTTAACAAAAATGCTATAGAAATATCCGCATAAGAGGTATCAGCGGGTTGATAAGAGACTCCAACATCGAGATTTCCTAAATTCGAATCGACAAAGACATTATGGATAAAAGCCCGGCGATCGGTAATCAGTATCTTTCCGTGTGATTCATCGAA
Source organism: Bacteroidales bacterium (assembly GCA_036655755.1). GTDB lineage: Bacteria > Bacteroidota > Bacteroidia > Bacteroidales > JAUNSR01 > JAUNSR01. Next base: position 11,630 of record JAVVPN010000053.1, read on the forward strand.
TATCACTTTATCATACAATACACGCTTTGCGTCCACTTTTATCATTGCATTTAAATTGGCCGGGATATCAACCATTTTTTCCTTCGTTCGAATACGTTCGTCTTTAGGGGGTATTAATTGGGGTGGCGTGAGACGCTGAGCTAGCGAATCGACACTACTCCCTTTTCGATGATTAAGATAGAAGATGCCTTTTGTAAGGGCCGGAATAAGTTGAGTAAGGTTTAAAGAGTCGGAGATCGCATTTACATTTGCAATAAGAACACTATCGTTTAGTAGATAATTGACCCAATTCGTCACTTTCATATCCAGATCCAAAGAGGAGAGACCGCTTTTACAAATCAATGTAGGGATAGATACGACATCTTGATTAAAAAGCATTTCCAGGCTATCGACCTCATTTTTCAGCGGAAGTATGGGAGTAGTAATAATCCCTCTGTTCATTATCATCCCTCCGGCAAAATTGTACATATTTACGAATTGCTTCATCGAAGATTGTTTTGCCGTCTCGGAAGGCAAGATAGGATGCTGTTTCTTGTCGAGATTAAGATAAAAGCCAAAATTCTTAGAAAACATTTCCAATGAGTCTTTTTTGCCCAAAATCTGCTGTAATGCACTTCGTATAAACAGAGAGTCGGGGAGTTTGCCTAAAGAAGGAAACTTAGCAGAAAATTGAGATGAAAGAGCTCCGATCTGCAGAGATTCCGAAGACAAAAAATTAGCATTGATATTTTTCAACAAAATATCCCCTTCTATCGCTGTAATGGAGAGCGGATCGGAGCGCTTTCCATTCAATTCAAGAGAGAGAGTCTGCAATAACCCACTTTCATTATTATTCATTAAAGACAATGAATCTATATTTAAAATTAAATTGACCGGGTAAGCGTGAGGCAATTTACGATACGTTGGAATTATGGTTTGAAGTGATCCTTTTCTGAAGGCTATTTTATCAGGTGTTTGAGCTGATACGTAAACTATTGAATCGAACTTTATATCGGAAGTAATCTGCACAGCATTTAATTGCTTATTAAACAACGGTCGTAGTGGAGAGCTAAGCTCTATATTGCCCCTAATGGTTCCATTTAGTGGAGCCAATGCGGGTATAAATGAATAAAAATCGGCTATATGGGAAAGAAACCCAATATTGGCTGTGGCAACAGGATTCTGAACAATATCTTTTACAGCGGCTGTCAGATGGAAAAGAGATCGGGATAACCGGAGACCTAAGGAATCAACGAACAGCTCGCCGTATTGGGAACCCGTTAGATAATTAATCCGTAACAGAGCACCTACATTATTTAAAGGAGGAAATTTCTTATAATGCACTTCTCCCGGCCCAATTTTCAACTGGGTAAATAAATCAGGAAAAATTTTTTCTGCCGGAGAAAAAACACCTTTCATATCGACTATCATATGAAATGGCATTTTCAAGTCTAATTGGGCAGGAAAACGATTACGGACCGGCACTATGTCATAAATAGTCTGATTTAATTGAGGAGTATTGATCTTCACTTGTAAATCAGTATCCATGGCTTTCCTATGAGGTATTTTTCGGAAAGCACCTCGCATCGATACGATGGTTGTATCTAGCTTAAAGCGGGTATCGTGTAATTCTAATACTTTATAATCGAACCCAATACCAATCCGGCCATGTACTTCGAAACGGTTATCCAACATAATAGGATTACCTTTTACAAAAATAGTATCATTATCAGTTACTACATGAAACTGATAATCACCCATATCCTGCTGAAGATGCTTTCGGATATAAATTGAATCTGATCGCGTGTTTATTAATGTAGAGGCCTTCGGTATAGACATCCGATAATTAAGGTCATGGAGATGAAAATAATCGGCATCTATTGTTTTATAATCAATGGCGATACGGCCTATTAAGAACAAATCGGCGGCATCAGCTTCGATATGCATGCCGGTATGAAAGTTATGATAATAAAAACGAGGATTTCCATAAATCTCAACATGTCTGATATTTAGTTTAATTGCAGGTCGTTTATGAGGCATTCCCGGCTCAGAAGTAGGTTTCTTTTTTTTAAAACGCCAGATTGCCCAACCCGGACGCCCCAGTTTATTTAATAAAACTGCTGCCTGAGGCTTTTCGAGATATACATAAGGAATATCAATCAAATTGTCAGTAAAAACACGGAACGGATTCATTTTAGCCTTAAGGACACGGAAAGCGGCCAATGTATCTGACGGCCATTTAAGGGTATCTGATAACAGAACGCCATTTTTTGCGGAAACTTCTATAACCGGAAATTCAGCAAAATCGAGCTTTAATGAATCAAAGCGCATCTCTCCCACCAGGTTCCGATTCATAAACCATTGGGCAACTTCATTTATTTTTCCCGTTTTATTCAAAAAGAAGATTGTTCCAACCGGTAAAATAATCAGGATCATAAATAGTAATAAGAAACCAATTACTATCTTTAAGAATATTTTAAGGATATTTCTCACTTTATTCAATTAGCTGTCAATAGCTTATTTATAGTATGAAAACCAATTAAAAAGAAAGATTGTTCTATAGAGGAATCTTTTTTATGAATTAGTGATAAAACCAATTTTGCCACGCATGAAAAACCATCTGTTGATTATTTATATTGTTTTTTCTACTTGTATCGGAAACATCACTTCTTTACAGGCGACCAATCAGTTAGCAATAAAAGGAAAAGTTACGGAAACAGACGGGATAACACCAATACCTTATGCCAACGTATGGATTCCCACCTTAAATAAAGGCTCTCAGACGGATGAACAAGGAAATTTCAGAATCGAAAATATAATTCCCGGATTCTATCAGGTTAAAATATCGTGCTTGGGATACCAGGCTTACCTTTCTCATCAATTTAGTGTTTCTACAAAAGACTATTATTTACCGGTTACTTTAGAAAAAGATGCAATCGAACTTAAAGGTGTCGATATCTCAGCTCCCGCTTTTCGAAAAAATCCGGAAGCACCTCTCTCCCTTCAGATTATTTCTTTGCAGGAAATAGAAAAGATACCCGGTGCCAACCGGGATATTTCAAAAGTAATCAGCGCCTATGCCGGAGTAGCGACATCTTCATTGGGTTACCGAAACGACCTGTTTGTGCGCGGAGGAGGCCCATCTGAAAACAAATTCTTTTTAGATGGAGTAGAAATACCTAATATCAATCACTTCTCTACACAGGGGGCTTCCGGAGGCCCTGTAGGAATCATTAATGCAGATTTATTGCGCGAAGCAGACTTCTATTCGGGCGGTTTTCCGGTAGCACGCGAAAACGGAGTAAGCGCGGTACTGGATTTTAAGTTAAAGGACGGATCGACCGAACGCAATACCTATCGGGTCACACTGGGTGCTTCGGAAGCGGGATTGAGCTCAAATGGGCCTATCGGCGATAAAACGACCTATCTGGTATCTGTACGTTATTCTTATCTGCAATTTTTATTTTCGGTACTTAAACTTCCTTTTTTACCGCAATATGTAGATGCGCAGTTTAAAATTAAGACCAGGTTTAACCCCCACCATGAATTAACAATTCTGGGTATCGGGGCTATTGATGATATGAAATTAAACGAGGATGTCGATCCGGAAGAAGAGGATAAATATCAACTCTTACAAGTATTGCCTGAATACAAACAGAAGACCTATACATTAGGTGCCATCTATAAATATTACAATGGCAATCATGTGCGTAGCTTGACTGTAAGCAACTCTTTCTTACGCAATAATGCTTTGAAATACAATAATAATGATTGGGGGAATGCTGACCAACTGCGCTTGAACTACGAATCAGACGAAGTTCAGACCCGGCTCCGTTTTGAACAAAACAGCCGATTCGGACAATTCCGTCTTATGGGCGGAGTATCGGGGGAATATGCGGCTTATAAAAATAATACGCTTGAAAACTCTTTTCGGGAAAATGCTCCCGAACGAATAGCTTACCATACTTTCTTGGATATATGGAAGTATGGTTTATTCGCTTCTTTATCTTATCAATCAGAGAATGATCGTTTTAATTTATCGGGCGGATTCCGTTTGGATGGGAATAGCTATTCTTCCAAAACTCAGAATCTGTTTAAACAATTTGCGCCACGCATATCGGCTTCTTATAATTTATCGGGACCTTTTTATCTGAATGCGAATGCCGGCCGTTATTTTCAATTACCATTATATACGGCTATGGGATTTAAGGATGAAGATGGAATACTTGTAAATAAAAAAACACTCCGTTATTTCCGATCAGATCAAGTAGCCTGCGGACTAGAATACCGCCCTTCTGAATCGCTCAAAATCAATGCGGATCTGTTTTATAAATGGTTTGCTCATGGTGCTGCCAGTGTAAATGACTCCATCCCCATCACTTCACAAGGAAATGATTTTGGAGTTATCGGGAATGAAGCTGTCATTGCCAATTCAAAGGGAAAAGCGTACGGATTTGAAATCTCTGCAAAATGGATATTACACCAGAAGCTATCTTTATTAAGCTCTTATACATTTGTACGCAGCTGGGTAATGGATGAACGTAAGCAGAGGTATGTTCCGTCTTCATGGGATAACAAAAGCCTGTTTACCGGTACATTATTATATTCTCCGATACGGACTTGGGATATAGGACTTAAATTCCGTTATATGGGAGGAATGCCATATACTCCTATTGATACACAATCGTCTGCTTTAGTTGAATCCTGGAATACTCTCCATGAAGCAGTGAAAGATTATTCCCGATTCAATGAAGAACGGATGAAAGCATTTGCTCAAGTGGATATCCGTATAGAAAAGAGCCTTTATTGGAAAAGATACATGCTTAACCTCTATCTTGACATACAAAATTTACTTAATTATAAAACAGCAGGACCTCCCGATTATATAAGCACCGGGGTGATTGAAAACCCTCAGGCTCCTGTAGCAGAACAAAGATATATTATGAAATGGTTAAAAAATGAAAGTGGGACTATTCTTCCTTCCATAGGAATCATTTTTGAATTTTAAACCTATTCTTTTTGCCTGCAATAACTATGAAAATAATAATCTATTCTTATATTATCAAATTGGTAGTATTATTAGTCACTCTCATCGGTAGCTTCAATGTGAGTGCCCAAAGAATTGGATTGGTACTGAGCGGAGGTGGTGCTCGGGGAATTGCTCATATCGGGGTAATACAAGCTCTGGAAGAAAATGGCATTCCGATCGATTATGTTACAGGAACTTCTATCGGAGCAGTAGTAGGGTCGCTGTATGCTATGGGATATTCGCCGGAGGAGATGATGAATCTCATCAAATCGGATGAGTTTCAAGAGGCTCAAACCGGGAAAATTCCGGATAAAAACATCTATTTTTTTAAATTGCCTATTCCCAATCCGGAATTTATCTCATTCAATCTGGCGATAAAAGACTCGACTCTTTCTATCCGAAGATTCTTACCAAACAGTTTGATTAATACGAATCCCATGAATTTCATATTCATGAAACTTTTTGCACAGGCTCAGGCTTTATGCGGAGATAACTTTGATGAATTATTCGTGCCATTCAGATGTATAGCGTCGGACGTATACAATAAACAAGAATTGATATTAGGCCGGGGCGAATTAGGAAACGCCGTACGAGCGTCCATGACATTTCCAATTGTATTCCGCCCTATTACCATTAATAATGTAATGGCTTATGATGGCGGTATTTATAATAACTTTCCTGTAGACGTAATGGAAAAAGATTTTGCTCCCGACTTTATTATTGGTTGTGCTGTGGCTGATAATCCCAAAAAGATGAGAGATAATGAAAACATCATTAGTCAATTGGAAGCTATGGTCATGCAAAAGACAGATTATACAATCCCTGAAGAGAAAGGAGAACTCATAAAATTCAAATTCAAAGGAGTTAGCTTACTCGAATTTGACCGGGCCGATGAATTATTTGCTATCGGATATGAAAAAGGAAAAGAGTATGCCGAAAAAATAAAACAACGTACTACGCGCCGTATATCTCCCGACCAATTAAAAATGCGAAGACTGCAATACCGGAGTCGGTTTCCGGAATTAATTTTTGAAAGTATTGAAATAAAGGGAGGAAACAGAGCTCAAAATCAACATATTCTACGGCAATTTGGGAAACCGGCGCCAGAAGGATTTACTTGCGACGAAGTAAAAAAGGATTATTATAAGATTCTGTCAGATAAAAAAATAAGTTTATTATCTCCTACCGCAACTTATAATCCGTATACAGGGAAATTTGCCCTCTCATTAATGGCGGATATGCAAAAAAACCTAAGTGTATCATTAGGGGGCTTTATAACCTCTATGAACGCTAATAATATTTATTTAGGATTAAACTATCAGTTGCTTCACTCCTATTCATTAGACTTCCGTGCACAAGGACAATTAGGCCGTACATATAACTCATTTTTAACCTCTATAAGAACGGATCTTCCGACAGACTATCCTATGTTTTTTGAGGTAATGTATAATTTACACCAGACAAAATTTTATGAAAGTGAGAAATTATTTGATACGAGCGATCAACCTTGTTTTATCAATCAAAGTGAGTCTTATACAAAAATGTTATTAGGTTTCCCATTTCGGACGACCGGAAAAGCGGTTGTTTCTTTGGGATATGGCTATCTGTACGACCGTTATTACCAAAGTAATTCAGCGGATTTTCAAAATTTACCTCCGGATAATAGCAAGTATAAATTACTACAAGGTGGTGTATTATTGGAAATGAACACTCTAAATGACAAGATGTATTCTATTTCCGGACATCGCATAACAATTGAAGGATATGGAGCGTTCGGGAAAGAGTTCTTTAGAAAGGGTGTCCATCAGAATGGGTTTGGTGAACCGATCCGGGATAATACCATCTCCTGGATACAGGCAAGTCTTGACATGGAAAATTATAACATATTATCTGATTGGTTTACTCTAGGAACTCGATTGAATGCAGTAGCATCGACTAAAAAACTATCCTATAACTATACCGCAACATTACTACAGGCTCCGGGATTTACCCCTACACCACATAGTCGCACAATTTTTAATCCGTCTTTTCATTCTTTGCAATATGGAGCTGCCGGATTATTACCCATTATAAAATTTACCAAAGATTTTAATTTACGAACAGAAGGATATTGTTTTTTCCCTTTTAAAAAAATTGGAACAAACTCCGATGGAGCCCCGTTCTTTGGTAAATTCTTTAACAAACCATGTTGGTTAGCCGAGGCAACATTGGTATATACCTTACCTTTTACTTCAATCGGGTTATTTTGTAATTATTATAGTGCACCTAAAAGCAGTTGGAACTTTGGTTTAAATATCGGTTTTTTGATTCGGGCTCCGAAGTTTCTATAATTAACATTTTTTTAATTGATATTTATTTACTTGAAAGCAAGCAGTATTATGCCTCCAATATGGATTCTAGCAGAAAATATATTTATCGAGGTTATTGTATTATTAAAAAAAGCACTATCTTTGCAACGCAATCGGGAAAACGATATGGCTTCGTAGCTCAACTGAA
>JAVVPN010000054.1:0-19086 GCA_036655755.1 Bacteroidales bacterium
AGATACCCGACGTATCGCAAAAGATGCTTACCGTAACCCTTCGCTCACTCGAAGCACTCAATTTAGTTGAGCGGAAGATATACCCCGAAGTACCGCCCCGCGTTGAATACTCCCTCTCTCCTCTTGGCAAATCACTCTTACCCAAGGTGCGGGCATTGGTAGAATGGGCACTCGAAAACCGCGAAGCATGTTTATCGAAAGGATAAATCAATTTTGTAAGAGCTTTGTATAATTATTGTCTCTTTTATGCAATTGGTCTGAAACTGAAGTGAAATAAGCTACAGATACTTTTGGGTGAATTTTAAAACCAAATGCATGAAACTTCTATTTACTTCTTGTAGGGAGAAGAGTAAGCGATTAATCATTAGATCGTTCTTGCTCCTCTCTTGTTTTTTATTCGTAGCCGCAGGTTTGAACGCCGCGCAAAAAATTACCGGAAAAAGCCGTCTGATTACAGGCGAAACAGCTATTTTCTCAGTTCCTGAAGAGAGTGGTATCAAAACGTACGAATGGGTTATCCCGAACGGTTGTTACATCTCTGACGGAATCAACACAAACCAAATCCGGCTGACCGCCTCTTTTATGGCACAAAACGGCATCTTGAAAGTGGTACGTACATTCGAAAACGGAACTACCGACGAATCGGAGGTTTTGGTGACGATCGATCCTGCCGTAAAAGAATTTAAAGATCATTCTATTAAAGAAGGTGAATCGGTATTTATCAACGACCAAGAGTTTTCGAAAGCCTGCATCTATTATGAAAACATTGCAGAAACCAATCAGAAAAGAGCACACCGCATCACTTATATTCCCACTTCTTTCACTCAGATGACGAAACCTTATCTGCAAAGCGCTGCATCCGACGGTATCTGGATCTCCTGGAAGACAAATTTCAGTGAAGCCTCAAAAGTGATTTTCGGGGCCGCCAATCAAAACATGGATAATGAGTTCGAAGCCTCGACTCACGACCTTTCGGAAAATACAACCCCCTACTTCTGGCATTCGGCACGACTTACCGGCCTACAACCCAATACCCTTTATTCGTATAAAGTACGTACGGGGGATAAAGAAAGCGAAACATACACATTCCGGACGATGCCTGAACACGGAAGTAAAAAACCGATTCGTATCCTATTGATGGGCGACCACCAGATTAAAGCACGAAGCGGATATGAATGGCTATGCGAAGCGGCTCGTCAGAAAATTGAAGAAAAATATGGCGATTTTTCTTCCGCAATTCAAGTGATCATGAACGATGGCGATCAGGTAGATGTGGGCACCCTCGATCATTACGAACACGTACACCTCTATAAATCAGAAACATTATCGCCCTATGTGCCAATTATGACAGCCGTAGGAAATCATGAAACCTACAGCGATCCGGGTATGGAACATTATAAAGCACATTTCCACTACGAAGACCTTTCGTACCAAGGGATCAGCAGCAATACCGATCTCTATTATGCTTATCAGGTAGGCCGTTTGCTGTTCGTGGTATTGAGCACCGAACATACCGGAAGCGAACAGGAGAGCTGGGTCCGCAAAGTAGCTCAAGCCGCCGCAACCGACGAGAATGTTGATTTTATGATCAGCGTCAATCACCGTCCGATTCAAGCCGAACAGTATATCGGCGATATCTCCACTTGGGTACGAGATGTAGCCGTTCCGATTCTGAGCCAGACCGAAAAACACGTACTCAATTATTCGGGCCATCATCACCTTTACCACCGTGGCCAGTTAGAAAACTATCCGCTTTACCACATCATTAACGGCGGCGCTTCATGGGATCAGATGTGGGGAATGTCATCGGAAAAAGATTATGACGACGTTCAGAAAACAATCGATTACTGGGGGTATCAGATTCTGGAATTCGATTTTGAAAATAAAGAAATGAAAGCCGAATGTTATGCCATCGGTAACCGCGAAATGGTTATCGACAATATGCTGATCGACTCTTTCCATCGCAAATTAAACAACACCAAACCAATAAAACCGGCTCTGAAAAGCATTCCGGAAGAAATCTCGCTTCCCTATACGTTTATGGCAGAGGAATATGATCCGTCAAATCCCGAAGCACTCAACAGCGTCCAATTCCAGTTTGCCACCGATCCGACCTTCGATCATATCCAATTATCGTCCATTCAGGATATTGAAAACCTGTATGGCTCAACCGGTAAACCGCTTTATCTTCCTGTCGATTTGAATGCAGATAAAAATATTACCAATTATGAGGTGGGCGAAAACAAATTAAAGAACGGTGTTTATTACGTACGCGTCCGTTACCGCGACCGGAATGTTGAATGGAGCGATTGGTCGGATGCAGGCATGTTCCGCGTAACAGGAAGCATAGAAGGCGACCCGGCTATTGCCATCGCACAAAAAGTATATGCCCCGGAAGAGCAGGTGACCATTACCTACAATTTTGCTCCGCTCAATACGAATGCTTGGATCGGAGTTTACAAGAAAGGGGATAAAGTTGGGTCGACCAACTCTATCAAATGGAGCTATACGTCCGGCCTGTCCGGTAAGTTTACTTTCTCTTTATCTGAGAAAAACGAATATTTCGCAGTTCTGTTTCAAGATGGCGGATATACTGAGATTACCGAACGTATTCCGTTTATGATTGGAACCGCACCCAAACTAACGCTCGAAAAGACGCAATTCGATATCAGCGAAGAGATGACAGTGCATTATACCGATGCCCCGCAACTTTACAACGACTGGATCGGTGTATATAAAGTAGGAGAAGAAGCGAATAAAGATGGTGCATTGAGTGTCATCTGGAACTACCTGCGTGAAACCGGACTTCCTCTCAACGAACCTGTCGGATCGATGGTATTAAACTCCGATTCACACGGCACCACCGGTATGAGCGTAAAAGGATATTATTATGCATCCTACTTTTTAAAGGGAGGATATTTTGAACCGGGCGAGCGGGTTTACTTCTCGGTAGGTGAAGAGATATCTACCGTAAGTGCCGATAAAGAAGTATATACGACAGATGAAGAGATTGTAATTCACTATAGCGACGGTCCCGGTACCCCGAAAGACTATATCGGATTTTTCAAGGTAGGCGAAACAGTGGGAGTCGATGAACTAGATGCTTATTATTATACATACGGAGCAACCCGGGGAGATATCGTGATTCCGGCGGGAGAACTTCCTGTTGGCGATTATTTCTGTTCGCTTTATATATACGACAGTTATGACGAGGTTTCACCGCGCATCTATATTTCTGTACGCGAAAAAGATGGCACGGGGATTGCCCCTCAAACAATCAGCAGCCTGCGTGTACGGCCGAACGTCGTAACGGAGCTTATGCACATCGAAGGGGTCGATAATGGGCAGTACACGATTTATGGCATCGGAGGCGGTAAGATGGGGAACGGAAGTTTCACCGGACACGAACCGATAGATGTTTCTTATTTAAAAGAAGGTATATATTATCTGCAGATTGACGGAGGCAAAACCTGCACTTTCATAAAGCAATAATTATAGCCATACTACCCAAAGAATAAAAAACAACGCTTACAAAACAGACTGATTTGCTGTTTTGTAAGCGTTGTTTTTATTTTCATACAAGCAAGCGATCAGCTATTCCTGCTTTCTCCAGAAAGAAAACAGCAATCCCACACCGAATCCGAAAAGAACGCTGGCCAGAAAATGCAGCCAGTCATTCAATGTAGAAACCGGCTCATGGCGGTTCGTTATGATAAAAACAAACCCCACCACGATAGCAACTATCCCCAATATTAACTTTACGCCTTTTGACATAGTAAACTCTGTTTAATATTTATCCGTTCATTACCTCTTTCAATATCTCACTCACCGTAGGATGCGGAAACACCGTTTTTTCCCATTCGGCCAATGTCAGTTCATGCTCTATCGCCATGCCTGCCGCCACGATAAACTCCGACGACGGCGTACCCAGGATATGCACTCCCAAAACCGTATGGCTTTCGCTTACCAGCAACTTACACAATCCGTTGAATCCTTCGTTCTCCACAACAAAGCGGCCCGCATAACTCATCGGCAGTTTCCGTACGCTATACGCGATGCCCCGCTCTTTGAGCTGCTCTTCGGTATATCCCACCGCGGCCACTTCGGGCGATGTGTACACCACTCCCGGTATCGCACGGTAACTCATTTCGTCGGCGATGCCCAGCATATGATTCACCGCTACCGCCGCTTCACGCTCGGCCGTATGCGCCAGCATCGACACCCCCGTAATATCGCCGCACGCATACACGTTGGGCAGCGAGGTCTGCATGAACCGGTTCACCCGGATCCGTTTACCCTCCATTTCATAAGGCAATTCTGAACCCTGCCGCAATACAGGTCTGCGCCCTGCGGCTATCAACAAGCGGCTGTAGGAAAGCTCTTTCTCCTCTCCGTCGTGCGTGATACGGATCACCGAGCCGTCGATCTCCTCCACCCGTGCCGAAAGGTAAAAAGCGACCCCTTTTTTCCGGAACTCCTCCCGGTATAAAGCGGCGATCTCGCCATCTATCCCGGCCAGAATTTCGGGCAACATCTCGATGATGGTCACCTTCGTACCCATGCTCTGAAAGAATCCGGCAAACTCCATTCCGATAACGCCTCCCCCTACGATGGTGAGTTCGGCCGGGATCTCATCTACACGAAGCGCGTCTGCGCTGGTCCAGTAACTTGCCGTTTCAATACCCGGAATGGGTGGCACCCAGCTCTCCGATCCGGTAGCGAGCAACAAGCGTTCCGCTTCATACGTCTCGCCGGCTGCTTGAATCAGAATCCGATTCGACGCATAGCGCTCTACCCCGGCCTCCGCGTTTACCATCGTCACGTTTGCCGAAGTAAGGCGACTGCGAATACCGGCAGTCAGCTTACGGATAATTTTATTTTTACGGGATTGTATTTTAGGCAGGTTCACGCCATATTCCGCACAAGAGAGTCCGAATTTATCGGCCACTTTGAAGTGATCATACATCTTGGCTGAATAAAGTAAGGTTTTGGTAGGGATGCACCCTTCGTTGAGGCAAACCCCTCCGAGCGCATTGCGTTCGAAAAGAATCACCGACAATCCGGCTTGTGCAGCTTTTTCCGCTGCCGTATAGCCGGCCGGGCCGCCTCCGATAATAGCAAGTTGATAAGTCATGGATATAAGAATTTTAAGGTTAAAATCATCCGACCCAATCGTCCGGTCAACGCGTTACCTGCACATGCGGATTATATTTCCGCACCTCCTTTATAAAATCTTCCCGGTTTTCGGGAGATATCATGCGCGTTCCGTATTGGGTAATCAACAAGAGCCGGTCTGTCGATAAAGCATAGGCAAGCCGGTTAGAACGAATATACCGTATTTCACGAATCTCATTCAACGGAATACGATAGCGTGGGAAAAATCCACATTTTACAGCCAGCAAACCGTCGCCTGTAAACACATAATCGGTACGAAAAAGCGATTCAAGCAAAAACACACTCATAATAAGCATGGTAATAGCCCACCCGATCTGGCGTTGCCAGAAAAAATAGAAAACCAATGCCAGTACCCCCAATAGTAAAACGTGATACCATTTATCTATTTTTGACTTAAATGTGCGTTGCATAACCTCTTTTTTATGCAAGTTAATAATTTTATGATAGAAAAACAGTGAATAAATTGCAAAGATGGGATGCCGACTGAACCGTTTTTTGCAATTTTGCAACCATAGATAAAAACAAGGCACGTCTTCGCTGATTCTTCCGGACGTTCCTTTACCAAGATATAATAAATATGGAAAAGAAATTTGACTTCCTGGTGATCGGTTCGGGTATTGCGGGAATGAGTTTTGCACTAAAGGTAGCCCGCAAAGGTAAAGTGGCGCTGGTATGCAAAACTACACTCGAAGACGCCAATACTTTTTTTGCACAAGGTGGAGTATCTTCTGTTACCAACATGCAGGTAGATACATTCGAAAAACATATTGAGGATACCATGATCGCCGGAGACTTCCTGAGCGACCGGGCAGCGGTAGAGAAAGTGGTACGTGAGGCGCCCTCTCAAATCGAAGAGCTGGTGCGCTGGGGCGTAGAATTCGATAAAAAAGAGAATGGCGAATACGACCTGCACCGCGAAGGGGGACATTCGGAGTTCCGCATCCTGCATCACAAAGACAATACGGGAGCCGAAATTCAGGAAAGTCTGATCCGCGCGGTTAAAAGTCATCCGTCGATCTCTGTGTTCGAAAACCATTTCGCTATCGAAATCCTTACGCAGCATCACCTGGGGGTAACCGTAACCCGTCAGACACCCGACATCGAATGTTACGGGGCTTACATCCTCGACCAGAACACCGGAAAGATCCATACCTTCCTCTCGAAAGTAACCCTGATGGCTACCGGAGGCGTAGGAGCTGTTTATCAGACCACGACCAACCCGTTGGTGGCTACCGGCGACGGTATCGCCATGGTATACCGTGCCAAAGGAACCGTAAAGGATATGGAGTTCGTACAGTTCCATCCCACTGCGCTTTTCCATCCGGGCGACCGCCCTTCGTTCCTGATTACGGAAGCGATGCGTGGCTACGGCGGTATTCTGCGCACCCGCGACGGCAAGGAGTTCATGCACAAATATGACCCGCGCCTGTCATTGGCTCCGCGCGATATCGTAGCGCGTGCAATCGACAACGAGATGAAAAATCGTGGCGACGAACATGTGTACCTCGACGTTACCCACAAGGATCCGGAAGAAACAAAAAAACATTTCCCGAACATATACGCCAAATGTCTGAGCCTCGGCATCGACATTACCAAAGATTATATCCCGGTAGCCCCTGCGGCACATTATCTGTGCGGCGGTATTCTGGTGGATCTCAACGGCCATTCATCCATCAACCGCCTTTATGCAGTAGGTGAATGCAGTTGCACCGGATTACACGGTGGCAATCGCCTTGCCTCGAACTCGCTCATCGAAGCGGTGGTGTATGCCGACGCGGCTGCCAGCCACTCGATGGATATCATCGATTCGCTTACTTATCAGACCGATATTCCGGCATGGAACGACGAGGGTACGCAATCGCCCGAAGAGATGGTGCTGATCAGTCAGAGCATCCGCGAAGTGGGACAGATCATGAGTTCGTATGTCGGAATCGTACGTTCAGACTTACGCCTAAACCGCGCGTGGGTACGCCTCGACATTATCTATGAAGAGACCGAAAGCCTGTTTCAGCGCTCGGTGGTATCGCGCGAAATCTGCGAACTGCGTAATATCGTAAACACCGGATACCTGATCATGCGTCAGGCGATGGAGCGGAAAGAGAGTCGCGGGTTACACTATTCGATCGATTATCCGCCCGTACGCCATAACGTTCTTGAAAAAACGGAAGCGTAAAATACAGACTATAACTTTATTTATCACACAGATACATGAAAATGCCCGGCAACTGTCCGGGCATTTTTTTATCCCCTCTCCTCTACCCATACGTGGGCGCGGACGGAGCGGGACGCGCCCACGTACGGGACGGGACGTGCGCCTGTACGGGGTGGGACGCGCCCGCGTCCCACCCCGTAAACGGGCATAATTATACAACGGTGATAGCTTTCGGAGCAGAAGCAAGCAGCTGATGGCCGATACGGCAATACAGGCATTTGTTATGGTCGCAGTATTCTTTTTGAAGTTGCAGTACGGCCTGGCTATCGAATGCGTTGCGAATCGTTAATCCGCATTCACGCCATGCGCGCACATACATGTTGTTTTCGGGCATTAGTTCTTCGAGAAATCCGATGGCGCGCTCTTCGAGTGCCACCTGTCCCGTCTGTGCGGCATAGGCGAACAGAACGGGTACGAGCGTATTGATCAAGATCGAATCGACGGTCTGGTTGCCCAGCCCCTTGTTGTGATCTACCGACGGGCGGTCAAACTGATAATGGTTTTCCCAAAACAAGGAGAGTTTTACCGCAAACAGCTCTTTGAGCTCTTTTAAAGAGGGGGTGCCCACGAATACCGAAAACAGGCGCGGATTGGTATGCAGCAAAGCCGCCAGCGCGGCAATACGTACTTGCGGGAAAGCTCCGGGGCGGAGCCGGGCAAATCGCCACATGCTGGCGGGGAGTGGCGTAAGCCTGAACTTATGGCGCAGCAACGCGTATTCGCGCCGCAACAACAGGTAATAGGGATGCTCGTTGCCCTCCTCCTCTAAAAATCCGGCCTGTCCGAACAGAAACGCTTCGGTCTGCAACAACGAATCGATATGCTTGAGCAGATAAGCAAGCGGAAGCGAGCGGGCCAGCCGTTCAAACGGGTCGCTGTTGATACCGGTGCCGAAACTGCGGGCCAGCAAGATATAAAACGCTTCCTCCCAATTGCCGGCATAACGCTCTGCCAGTGTTTTCACCCGTTTCGCCTTGGCCAGTATCCGCTCGAGGGCGAGCGCCGTTTTCCAGTCGCTCAATACAAGGGGATTGATTTCATGTAGCCGGAAGGCGCACGGAATGGTTTGAGGCGAATGGTGCTGCAAGAACGCGTAATCGTTGAAAATATGTTCGGGCACCTGCATCACGAACTGATCGATCCGATCACCCCCCGTGCGGTATATTTCGGAATCGTGCTTCATCACGACGTTGAGTATCACCGAGTCGTATGTTTTGTCGGTATGGTGGCCATGCTGATACCAATCGGACGATTGTTGGTGAATCTCTACGTTGCCCGCCCAAACGGTGGCACCGTATTTTATTTTCGCATTGAAGAAATCGGGCCCGGCGTTGGGGTTGTAAACACCCGCGTCGATCACTTCGAACGGGATGCCGGCGGTGGTGAGACATCTGTTGCCGTCATAAAGGCCATATTTCCAGATGTGGTGAAGCAGTTGTTCCATGGTAAAAAGAGAATTAAAAGAGGATTTCCGTATATTTGTGGTTTAAGCAATTTACAGTCAAGTATTCAAAATATAACATCTATAGAGAGATATGAAAATCGCATTAATCGGATATGGAAAAATGGGACACACGATTGAGCGCATCGCACGCGAACGTGGCCATGAAATTGTAGCTATCATCGACAAGGATAATCAACAGGATTTTGAATCGGATGCTTTCCGCTCGGCGGATGTGGCGATTGAATTTTCGATGCCTGCCGCAGCTATGGAGAATTATGCGAAATGTTTCGCACATCACATTCCGGTGGTGGCCGGTACTACGGGATGGCTCGACCGCATGGATGAGATCAAAACGGCTTGTGCCGACGGCGCTCAGACGTTCTTCTACGCTTCGAACTACAGCATCGGGGTGAATATCTTTTTCGCTCTGAATAAGTACCTTGCACGCATTATGAACAACTATCCGGCCTACAATGTTCGCATGGAGGAAACGCATCATATCCACAAGCTGGATGCTCCGAGCGGCACGGCGATCACCCTGGCAGAGGGAATCATCGACAACATCGATTCGAAAGAGAAATGGGTGGAAGGTGTCGAGCCGAAAGAGAACGAACTGGGCATTACGGCTTTCCGCCGCGATGAGGTGCCGGGCATCCATACCGTAATTTACGAATCGCCGGTAGATACGATCACCATCACACACGATGCCAAAAGCCGCGAAGGATTCGCGTTGGGCGCAGTTGTGGCGGCGGAATTCGTAAACGGCCGCAAAGGATTCCTGACAATGGAAGATATGATGAAATTCTAATAACATAACCATGACAACAGAAACAAACGAAACAACCGTTACGCGGGGCTTTAAACGCAAGATGACGAAGGCGCAATGGATCAAATGTATCATTGCTTCGGTACTTTATACCTGCTGGGTGATCTGGGTGGGCAATCCGTTCCTGATCATCTTACTGCCGGTAATCATCGATGTGTATTATACGAAGTTTATTCCGTGGACATTCTGGAAAAAATCGAAGAATGCCGCTTTCCGTAAAGTGATGGAATGGGTGGACGCCATCGTATTCGCGTTGGTGGCGGTATATTTCATCAACACGTTTTTCTTTCAGAACTATCAGATACCTACCTCTTCGCTCGAGAAGTCGTTGCTGGTGGGCGATTACCTGTTCGTGAGCAAAATGAGCTACGGCCCGCGCATCCCGAACACGCCGCTTTCTTTCCCGTTGGCACAGCATACGTTGCCGATCGTCAATACGAAATCGTATTTCGACTGGCCGCAATGGGGCTACAAACGCCTGAAAGGGTTCGGCGAGGTGGAACGTTACAACATCGTGGTGTTTAACTTCCCGGCCGGCGATACGGTGGCGCTGAAGATGCAGAATCCCGATTTCTATACACTGGCGTACTACAACGGCGGTTCGCAGGCGATACGCCGCAATCCGGCACTCTACGGCGAGGTAGTTTACCGTCCGGTAGACCGTCGCGAAAACTATGTGAAACGTTGCGTGGGTATGCCGGGCGATACGTTGCAGATTATCAACAACCAGGTATATATCGACGGAAAAGAGCTTCCGAACCCGAAACAGATGCAGCTCAACTACTATGTGGAAACCAACGGTACCCGTTTTGGCGAAAAGAACTGGGAGGAACTGGGCATCAGCAAGGATGACCGCGGATTTGAAGACGGAATGGGGCGCATCAACGTGGGTGGACAGCAGATTTCATTTATGGAATATCTTGGCTTTACGCCGAAAGCCGACGGCTCGTTCAACCCGATCTATCATATGCCGCTTACGCAGGAGGCACTGAAGAAACTCGAAGCGATGCCGATCGTTACGAAAATCATCCCCGAACCGGGATTCATCGCCGGCGAATGTTATCCGCTGGGATATAACGAAAGATGGACCCGCTCGGACTACGGCCCGATCTGGATTCCGAACAAAGGAGCGACCATCGCGCTTAACCCCGATAACATTGCGCTTTATGAGCGTTGCATCCGCAATTACGAGGATAACAAACTCGAAATCAAAGGGGATAAATATTTTATCAACGGCCAGGAGGCGACTACCTATACTTTCAAAATGAACTATTACTGGATGATGGGTGACAACCGCGATAATTCGGCCGACTCACGCGCATGGGGATTCGTTCCGGAAGACCATGTGGTAGGACGTCCGTTGTTCGTATGGTTATCGATCGACAAGGACAAGAGTCTGTTTGGAGGAGGCATCCGCTTCAGCCGTCTTTTCATGAATGCTAAGAATTTGTAATTAAATGCCAACCGCATATTTAACCTCAGCCTATTTGGGGCCTATTGAATATTATTCGAAACTCTATCATTACGATCGCGTACTGATAGAGGCTTTCGATAATTATATAAAACAGACGTACCGCAACCGCATGTTTATTGAGGGAGCGAACGGAACGCAGGTGCTTTCGATTCCGACAGAGAAGGACGCCGGAAAATGCCTTACCCGCGATATCCGACTTTCGGATCATGGTAACTGGCGCCATCAGCACTGGTATGCCATCCGGAGCACCTATAACAATACGCCTTTTTTTGAATATTACGAGGATGATCTGGCTCCGTTTTTCGAGAAGAAACATGATTTTCTGTTCGACTTCAACGAAAGCCTGCGCGAATTGATTTGCGAACTGATCGGATTCAAACCCAATGTGGACTTTACTTCGGAGTATTTGCCGACAGAGCAGATTCTGCAAAACGGCGACGCCGATTTCCGCGAACTGATTCATCCGAAAAAGGATTACAAACTGCTCGATCCGGAATACCGCGATGTGAACTATTATCAGTTGTTCGAACAGAAATGGGGATTTACACCTAATCTGAGCATCATCGACCTGCTGTTTAACATGGGTCCGGAGAGTTTGCTGGTATTGCGCGACTCAATGATAAAATAAACCGAATGGTTATTTCGGATAGAAACCCGCTAACGCGGGTTTTCTTATTTAAGAAAATTCGCAAATGTGAAATCGAGAGGGATTAATTTTGTAATAATCACAATTTTATACCATCTTTATGACCAGTATCTAATTGGTCGTATACCATGAAAACGCGTCATATCTCATTCTTCATAGCATTGGGTATTTGCCTTTTTGCGGGCATGCAGTATTACGGGAAATACCATTTCTTCTTTATCGAGCAACATCAGTTATTCCGGTATTCGTTCTTTTACCTTCGCGAACAACTTTTTGAAATCGGAGGAGTGGCCTCGCTGAGTGCCGACTTTCTGATGCAATTTTATTATGTTCCTTTTTTAGGAGCGCTTATTTCAACTCTTTTACTGACTTCGGTGGGATGGTGTTGTTGGAAACTGCTGCAAAAGCAGCATGTATCCGAGGCATTTTCGTATTCGGGCATATGCGTGATACTTCCGTTTATCCTGCTGCACCTGTCGAACCATTATCTGCTGAGTGGCTCGATCGCCTTTCTGATGATGCTGGTGTCACTTCTGTTGACTATCTCGGCCGACGATAAGACAAAAGCGGCAATGATACCGATATTGGCCCCTCTTTTATATGTGGCGGCGGGGCCGGTAGCGTTTTTTTATCTGCTATTCGGCGCCATTGGATATTGGCGCTTATTTAACCGGCGCACGGTGGCCGGATGGCTAACGGGGTGTGCGGCTACGGCACTGCTGGCATTCGTCAGCTACCGAATGGGCTGGACGGGCAGTATCAGACAAACATGGCTACCCTATTTTTATTTTGAACCGCGCCTTCAACCCGATTACCTTCTGTTTCTGCCTTACTGGATATTGGGCTTCTTGCTGATGGCGGGATCGCTTTTATGCCAACACACGATACGCTCCCCTTTTGCGCGGGGCGGCATCGCGCTGGCAATGGTAGCTTTGCTTCTGTTTTCGCTTCGGAGTCCGCTAAAGGATGTACGGAAAGACGCACGCCTAAAGAAGCTTGACTATTATGCTCAGACGGGACAATGGGAGGCTATCAAAGAAGAGCTGAAAGGGACTGTATCGAACAAACTGTATATGAATTACCTGAACCTGGCATTAGTGAAACAAGGACGGCTCAGCAAAGAGCTTTTTGATTTCGATCAGCGAAGTACCGAATCTTTGTGGGTGAAATGGAATAAGGCGAGCCATGTTTCTGCGTTGTTGGGGGAGATCGGGTACAATTGCGGACAAATTGCATATGCTCAACGTATGATATTCGAATCTTCACTGGGATGTCGGTCGGCTATGTCGGGGCGCCATTTACAATACCTGGTAAAAACGAATCTGATATTCGGGAACTATCCGGTTGCCGAAAAGTATATCCGGATACTCGGACAAACGCTGTTCTATAAAAAATGGGCCGATAAATACAGGGGTTACCTTTATGACGATAGCCGTGTACTGGCGGATAGCGAGTTGGGAGTACTCAGAAAGGGACTGCCCGAAAGCGAAGAGCTGATTTCTGAAACCCTGATTACAGATCACCTGCGGGAGATACTGAAGAAAAATCCGGGAAACCGACAGGTTGCGGATTATCTGGGCAGCTATCTGCTGTTATCGAAGGAGCTGCCGGCGCTCAAAGATTTCATTGAAACGTATTATGGAACCGAGGTGCTACCCGTATTACCCCAAAGCATGCAGGAGGCGGTAATGGTGTATGCGGACAACGATCCGGATTACCGGAAACGGTATGCTATTTCGCAGCATACCGTGGCTCGTTATAAAAAGTGTGCCGCATTACTTCATGCAAACGAGGGGAACAGGGATATCGCTTCGATTGTAAACAGTGAATTTGGAAATACCTTTTGGTATTACCTCATATTCAAATAAAAGCCACGAAGTCGCCATTTATAACCGAATGTCAAAAATAGATGATGAAACAACATAAAATAATATTACTCGCAGGGTGGTTGCTGGCGTGTGCGTGCAACATGTCCCGAATCGATATGCAATCGGATGAGGTGATTGGTATCGTGCCCGATTATTGCGGAATCACGGTGCCTTATAATATTGCTCCCCTTAATTTTTCGGTGCCCGGAATTGAAAACGGGTTTATACAGGTGGAAGGGAAGAGAGCCGGAAGAAAAGTTTTTAAAATATGGAACGGAAATGTGGAGTTTCCGGTTACCGCCTGGAAAAAGCTGTTGGAGAAAGAGAAAGGTGGAAAACTGAAATTTACGATTGCCACTCCTTCGGAACATGGATTTACGGGATATGCTCCGTTTGAAATAGAGATAGCGGACGAACCGATAGATCCTTTTTTGGTGTACCGGCTTATTGAGCCCGGATATGAACTGTGGGGCGAAATGGGAATCTATCAGCGTTCGCTGGAAAACTTCCGGGAAGAAGCCTTGATTGAGAATAAGAGTACGGCGATGAACTGCATGAACTGCCACTCTTTTTGCGAACGGGAACCGGAAAAAATGCTTTTCCATATGCGAGCGGATTATTCGGGAACCTATGTGATGAAAGATGAGAAATACCGGAAATTGAATCTGAAAAATTGTGCGGGATTGAAATCACTGGTATATCCTGCGTGGCATCCGCAGGGAAGATTCATTGCATTTTCGACCAATGATACCAAACAAGGCTTCCATGTAAATGACCGGAACCGGATAGAGGTATATGATCGCTCATCGGATATCGTATTGTATGATACGCACGAGAACCGGCTATTTACCACTCCTTTGCTTTATTCGAAAGACCGGTTTGAAACTTTTCCGACATTTTCGCCCGACGGCAAATCGCTTTACTATTGTTCGGCAAAGGCAAGACCGATGCCCGACCTATATAAGGAGGTGCATTATGACCTGTGCCGGATAGACTTTCATCCGGAAACCGGAAAGACCGGACAACAGGCGGATACTATTTATAAATCGGAAGCACAGAGCAGCGCCTCTTTCCCTCGCATTTCGCCCGACGGAAGATATCTGTTGTTTACCGTTTCGGATTACGGCAATTTTTCAATATGGCACAAAGAGGCCGATCTGAAAATGATTGATCTGAAGAGTGGAAAAGAGGTTGATCTGTCGGCATGGAACAGTCGGGAAACAGAAAGCTACCATTCATGGAGCAGTAACGGGAAATGGGTAGTATTCAGTAGCCGCCGGATGGACGGGCTTTATACCCGCCCTTTTTTAGGATATATGCGCGCGGACGGATCGGCCGGAAAGGCTTTCGTACTTCCTCAGAAATATACCCGGTATTACGACGAACTAATGAAATCATACAACATACCCGAGTTCCTGACCCGTCCGGCGAACCTGTCGGCCTATCAGGTTACGGGAGATTGTGAAGAGTTACTTCCGGATAACTTGGAAGTGATACATTAAAAACCGGCCTCTGTACGAATACAGAAAGCCGGTTTCCCCTACATATTACCAAACTGAAGTAATCTTCTTTCACAAGAAGTATCTTGAAATTAATTATAAGCTGTTTCTCCGTGTTCGTAAATATCGAGCCCCTCTTCTTCAATCCGCTTGTCCACCCGCATTCCGATCGTAAGATCGACCGCTTTAAAAAGCAGAAATCCGGTCAGCAACCCCCAGCCCATATAAACAAAGGCTCCTAAAAGCTGCATACTCAACAAAAGCATGCCTCCGCCATATAACAACCCGCCTTCAATGGCAAAGAATCCGGTGAGAATGGTACCTAGCGTACCGCATACACCGTGAACCGATACGGCACCTACGGGATCGTCGATACGCAATCGTTCTTCGAAAAAGGAGATTGAAAAAACCATAACACTGCCACATATCGCGCCAATGGCAACCGCTCCGAAAGGCGAAACGACATCGCATCCGGCCGTTACTCCAACCAGGCCGGCCAATACTCCGTTGAGACTAAGGGAAAGTGAAGGTTTACCATAACGAAGCCAAACCAATATTAATGCGACCACTCCGCCGGCGGCTCCCGAAAGATTCGTGTTAAGGAATACATCTGAAATAATACGGCGACTATCACCCGTAGCGCTGAGTTGAGAACATGGATTGAAGCCAAACCATCCGAACCACAATAAAAACACCCCCAGAGTGGCAAGTGTCAGATTATGCCCCGGAATAGCATAGGTGCGGCCTTTTCGATATTTACCCAGACGAGGCCCCACTATGAAGGCACCCATCAAAGCGAGCCACCCTCCCAATGAATGTACGACGGCAGATCCTGCGAAATCATGAAATCCAAGTTCAGAGAGCCATCCTCCGCCCCAACTCCAATGGCCGGAGAGAGGATAAATAATACCGAATATACAGACTGAGTAAATTAGATAAGCATGAAACTTTGTTCTTTCGGCTACTGCTCCCGATACGATAGTAGCGGCAGTAGCCGAAAACATGGTTTGGAAAATGAGGAAAGCGGTATCCGGAATCGGGCCCATCCATCCGGCTTTTCCGAACAGATCTAGCTTTCCGAAAATTCCCCATTGGGATGCTCCGAACATTAACCCGAACCCAATCGCCCAAAAGAGCAAACTCCCGAAACAAAAATCGAGTAAGTTTTTCATCAAGATGTTGGCGGTATTTTTCGTTCGGGCAAAACCCGCTTCCACGAGAGAAAATCCGGCCTGCATGATAAATACAAGCATAGCACCAAGCAGTACCCATATCGTATCGATTGAGGCCGCCAAAGAGGTTATATCTGTTGTTTCCATATTCATCTGCATTCGGTATTTTCACAAATAGCGGTTTTTGCTATCCGAGCTTCTTTTCCATCCTCTACAGGCAGCTCAGATGAGGTCTCTATGGTATCGGTATACTCTTCCAAAGAGGGATTATATAAAGAGATGTCTCCTTTCTCACCGGTGCGTATCCGATAAGACTCTTCAATCGTCGAAACAAAAATACGGCCGTCTCCTATCTCTCCGGTCTGAGCCGACAGCAGAATCGCCTGTACCGTTTTTTCAACATTTATATTGCGAACCACAATGGTTAGCATCAATCGTTCGATGATATCGGTACCATACATTACTCCGCGATAGATTCGGTCTTGGCGGCTTTTTCCGATACCTCTTACGTCACAATACGAAAACCATTCGATATTGGCATCCAGTAATGCCTCTTTGACTTCCTCAAATTTTGTTTTGCGGATAATCGCTTCGATTTTTTTCATTTGTATATAATCTGTTTTTTACATCAAAGTATAAATGCGCCATTTATATACAATCCAAAGAAATCATATCAATTTGCAATACAAACCACAATGTAAATATCCTTTTGATTATATATTGATACAAAATTAATCACATTAGCACAAACAAAGATCGAATGGTATCTTTTTTCCAAACAAAACACTTATGCAAAAACAGATTGATATATTTATAGATACTATCAAAGCAATTTATCACAAAAACAATCCATAATAGGACATAATGTAACAATCAGAAACTATTAAAAGCAAAATAAGGTATTTATTTTATGGTGAAATTGCTATAAGAAGATCCGGAAAAAATAATTTCACCAGGATTACCCTCGTTCACTACGGCATATTCATAAAAATCTCCTTTTTTTTGTTCGTGACTGATTTTAAATGATTTTGAAAGCGTACAGTTTGAATAACGGGTGTCCCGTGCCCGAAGTGTATAAGATGCATCGTGAGAGATCCATAGATCAGTATTACTGTAACGAGACATTACAGAAAGATAGCGGAAGCCGGAAGCAATCTCTTTTACTTTCAGGGAACTGTAGCTCAGATTCTCGACCAATAGCGAGTCTGATAAACTATTGATGGTGATGTTGCCGTATTTATTGCGAATGGAGATATCCCAAACCTCGCGGATAGACGTATTTGAGTATTTACTGTCAATCCGTCCGCTGCGGAGATTGCCAAGGCTTGCCTGATCGCAATAAGCCATATCAAGCGTCAGATTGGTTGCATTCCCTAATTCCACCCTACTGTAAGCGGCTTGTACGGAGAGCGGTTGTACAAAATCGCCGGCTGCCAGTTTGCCATATTTTACCTCAATTCGGTAAATTCCCTCATTATAAGCGGGCATTTGTATCCGTCCATATTTCTGAATCAGTTCGGCCTGCATTTTAGAAGGCATCGTAACAGTCAGATGAATGGCTATTTTATCACTAATCCGATTAGTCATTTTAGACCCGACAGAGGTAACCACCTGAATACGGCTTTCCTGCTGTTCCATATTGACATGGATCTCTTTTAGTTGCTGCATGGCTTTAGTTTGACTAGCCGCTTTTGATTCGATTACAACATCAACGATTAGCTCATCGTTTTTTCCATATAATACGGTGAGTGATCCGTGCCGGTTGTCTGCTATCAGGCGGGATGCCTCTGTCACATTAAAGCGCTTCTGAAATTCGGAGCGAGCCACCTCCGAATCTTTTGCCATCAATACATAAGGAGAACATAGAAAACAGAAAGAGGTAAGGAATAGCTTGAGTACGTTTTGAAGAAATGGATTCATGATATATCTATTTTAATGTTATGTTTTGCATAGTTAGACGGTAGGAGAGCAAAAAAGGTTGCAATAAGCGCAAAATGGAGCTTATTTTATTGATTATAAAACTATAAATACTATTTAATCATACATGTATTAAATTAGTTTAAATATAATATAGACTAAGCATAATAACTTTTTTAAAACCACTCTATATTACCTATTGAAATGATTAATTTTCATTTAATTAAATACTCGCCATAAATACTTATTTAGATTAATTTCATCAAAAAAGTAACCACTAACATACTAATCCTTATAATCTTAAAGCTAAAGGTCTTAATCACCATTAATATTAAGACAATGTCGTTTAGGATTTTCACCTTTTGTATTTCAGAATATAAATAAATATTGCTAATTGAAAATTTTTACTCCTTTTTCACTTCTAAAACTTTTTGATTTATTCCATGTTCTTAATGTAGATTTTAAAAATGAATCTAAGTCTCACATTAAAACCTAAACAATTATGAAAAAAAGATTCTTTTATGGAGCATTGGGTCTCTTGACCTTGGGTGCATTTGCTGCTTGTTCATCGGAAGAGGAACAGTTGAAAACACAAGAAGACGTAATGGTGGAATACCAGGTTAGCGTTGGTATTGGTGATATGGATACTCGTTCCGGCGAAATAACACCACCGGATTGGGAAAAAGACTCACTAGATCCAAATTTGATCAAAGATTGTCCGGAAATCAGTATGGTAGAAAATTACATTACCGCAAAACGTCTTTATGCGAATGTAGGAATAACATATCAACCGGGTTCTCATCCTCAAGGACACGTATCAGATATATTTACTGTTAAACTTGAAAAATTCACA
>JAVVPN010000055.1:0-19058 GCA_036655755.1 Bacteroidales bacterium
TCGGAGGTATTGTTCGGATTCCCGCCAAAAGTGATCGGAATTAAACAACAGACCCCTTTATTCCGTTTATTAGAACAGATACAGAACGAAGTGCACCGCTTTGCCATCACTTTCCACCGCGACAAGCGAAGCAAACGGCAAGTGGCCTCCGAGCTGGATCAGATAAAGGGAATCGGTGAAAAAACCAAGACCATGCTGCTGAAGGAATTCAAGAGCGTGAAGAAAATAAAAGAGGCTTCGACCGACGAGATTGCCGCCGTAATCGGACAGGCAAAAGCTAAAGTATTGAAATCCGCCTTCGAACAGAACGCACAACAGGATTAATGATTAATTTTGCAGGCGTAGTAGATTGAACTTAAAAAAATGAGAGTAGTAATACAACGGGTTTCACAAGCTTCTGTTACAATAGAGGAATGTTTGAAATCAGAGATCAGTATCGGATTAATGATCCTGGTAGGATTCGAAGAATCGGATGACGAGAAAGAGATTGAATGGACTTGTCGAAAAATTCTGAATCTGCGAATATTCGACGATGAGAGTGGCGTAATGAATCGCTCTATACTCGACATCGGTGGCGATATACTATTGGTTAGCCAGTTTACCCTGCACGCCATGACCGCAAAGGGAAACCGACCATCCTATATTCGGGCCGCCCGTCCGGAACAGGCGATTCCGCTTTATGAAAAAACAATTGCGACACTCGAAGCCGGACTCGGCAAAGAGATCGGCACCGGCGAATTTGGGGCGGATATGCAGGTTGCTCTCATCAATAATGGACCGGTAACCATTCTGATCGATTCAAAAAATAAGGAATGAAAGAAGAAATTACACTTGCCGAAGGTCAGAAAATGGTGGACGACTGGATACGCACCTATGGGGTGCGCTACTTCAGCGAGCTGACCAACATGACGATTCTAACGGAAGAAGTGGGCGAACTCGCCCGGTTAATGGCGCGCACTTATGGCGACCAGTCATTCAAAAAAAATGAAGAGGGACGCGAGTTGGGCGACGAGATGGCTGATATCCTCTGGGTATTGATGTGTATGGCCAACCAGACCGGAGTAGATTTGACGGAAGCATTCCGAAAGAATCTGGAGAAGAAAACAAAAAGAGATAATAAACGACATATTGATAACACCAAACTTTACTAAATTATGGATAACGTGGATAAATACAGTCTGGTTCTGAAACAGTACAACACAGACTTGAACGACGAAAAGGTTAAAGAAGAAGTTGCTAAGATTTTTGCCGAAAATCTTGAAAAAAACAGCACAAAAGAGGTGTATCAGTTCTTGCTGAGCATCATCGATTTGACGACGCTTAGCACAACCGATAATCGCGAACGTGTAGCAGCGTTTACGAAACGTGTTAATGACTTTGAACTGGAGCATCCGGAACTTAAAAACGTAGCGGCAATCTGCGTATATCCGAATTTTGCAGAAGTAGTGAGAATGAATCTGGAAGTATCAGACGTAAACATCGCTGCGGTAGCGGCAGGGTTCCCTTCTTCTCAGACTTTCCCTGAAATCAAAGTAGCAGAAGTTGCGATGGCTGTTGCCACAGGTGCAAACGAAATCGATATCGTAATCAACGTGGGTGAATTCCTTGCGGGCGAATACGATGAAATGTGCGAAACAATCAGCGAATGTAAAGCTTCTTGTCGCGACGCTCACATGAAAGTGATTCTGGAAACAGGCGCTTTGAAATCGGCTTCAGACATTATGAAGGCTTCTATCCTTTCGATGTATTCGGAAGCTGACTTTATCAAAACGTCAACAGGAAAAATGGAACCGGCTGCCACTCCGGAAGCTGCATACGTAATGTGTAAAGCAATTAAAGCTTATCACGAAAAAACGGGCCGCAAAGTTGGTTTCAAACCGGCCGGTGGTATTGTTACACCGGAAGATGCGGTTAAATACTATAGCATCGTAAAAGAAGTATTGGGTGAAGAGTGGTTGAACAAAGAATTGTTCCGTTTGGGAGCAAGCCGTTTGGCGAACAACCTGCTTTCTGAAATTAAAGGAACTCCGGTTCAGTTCTTTATCTGATCAGAACGAGATTAAAAAAATAAAGGAAAGATTCGGGCGAATCTTTCCTTATGGAAAGAGGCGGAATGTATCCGCCTCTTTTTTTATTTCAAAATCTATTTCTTTCGTTCGATTACATAATCTACCAATTCGAAAAACGCTTGTTTCACCGGTGATTCGGGGAAATAGTTCAACAAGTTTCGTGCCTCGAAAGCGAGTCTGCGCATGGTGGCCTGAGCATATTCTATACCACCGTTTTCTTTAGCATACTCCACCAACAATTTAATATCCTCTTTCGAGAACTCCTCCTTTTCAAGCAGAGTCATCATACGTTCGTGTTCCTCTCCGCTCCCATGAATCAAAGCATATAAAAGGGGCAGCGTAATTTTTCCTTCGCGGATATCGTTGCCGGTAGGCTTACCGATTTCAGGATCCGAATAGTAATCGAAGATATCGTCGCGAATCTGGAAGATGATACCCAGTTTATCGCCAAATTCGGCAAGTATCCGAATCGATTCCTCCGAGCTATCCACCGAAAGGGCTCCCAGTTTCATACAGGCTACAAACAGCGAAGCTGTTTTATTACGAATTACCGAGTAATAGGCATCCTCGCTCAACACGCGTCCACGGGCATTCGCCAACTGCTCAATTTCGCCTTCCGAAAGAGCGGATGCAAGCTCGGCAAGCACTTTCTGTATTTCGAGCGATTCGGTTTCGGTAGATTTTACCAAACAGCGGGCAAGAAAAAAGTCACCCATCAATACGGCAACCTTATTATCCCAGACATGGTTTACAGAGGCATGTCCACGTCGTTCATGCGCTTCATCCACCACATCGTCGTGAATCAGACTGGCGTTATGAAGCAGCTCGAGCGCAACTGCGGCATTTTTTGTTTTGAGATTAACTTTCCCGTTACCGGCAAGCTTGGCGGCAAGCAATACCAGAATTGGACGTATCATTTTTCCCTTCTTTTCGAGGAAATAACGAACAACGGCATCAATTAACGGAATTTGCGATTTCAAGGACTCTTTCAGCAACACAGATTGCTCTTCCAGCTCCTTGAGGATGGGTGCTTGTATCAGCTTCAGTCTATCCATATATTATTTAATGTATTGCAAAAATAGCAATTATCGAGCATGGTCGGCGTTTTTATCGTAATTTTACAACTAAACAAAAAACATTGAATAAACCGGGAATGTTCATCTGTTAATAACGGAGATCCCAAATAATGATAATCATGGAAGAGAAAAAACTGTTTCTCCTGGATGCATATGCATTGATTTACCGCGCGTATTATGCCTTTATCCGCGCTCCGCGCATCAACTCGAAAGGAGTAAATACGTCGGCGATCTATGGATTTGTCAATACGCTCGAAGAGGTGTTGAAGAAAGAAAATCCAAGCCATATTGCGGTTTGTTTCGATCCCCCCGGCCCCACTTTCAGACACAACCTGTTTGAATCATATAAGGCACAGCGCGAAGCTACGCCCGAAGTGATTCGCGAGTCGGTACCGGTGATCAAAGAAATTATCAAAGCCTATAATATTCCGATTATTGAAGTGTTGGGCTACGAGGCCGACGATGTAATCGGTACCCTCGCTAAAAAAGCAGAACAAGCCGGATATACTACTTATATGATGACCCCCGACAAAGACTACGGTCAGTTGGTTGATACCCATACCTTCATGTATCGCCCGAAAACCATGTCGGCCGGATTTGATATCATGGGTCCGGAAGAGGTGAAAGCGAAATTCGAAATCAAAGAGGTATCGCAGGTAATCGATATTCTGGGATTGATGGGCGATGCGTCCGACAATATTCCGGGATGTCCGGGTGTGGGCGCCAAAACAGCGGTCAAACTAATCGACCAATTCGGTTCGATCGAAAACTTGCTTGCCAATACCGATCAGCTGAAAGGAGCGCTTAAAACAAAGGTGGAGGAAAACCGTCAGCAAATCCTTGACTCAAAATTCTTGGCTACCATCGAAGTGAACGTACCGGTAGAGTTCGACGAAAAATCATTGACCCGCGATCCGCTCAACACGCAGATGCTCGGTGAAATTTTCGAACAGCTCGAATTTCGTCAGTTGGCAGACCGTATTTTGAAAACAGCACCGAAACCGGTAAAAACAGCTCCTACTCAACGCACGCTCTTTGATATATTTGAGGACGTAGAGCCGGAAGCTCCAAAATATTCAACTCTCGTGAGCTTAAAAGAGGTGCCTCACAAGTATCATCTCGTTGAAAAACAAGAAGATATAACCAATTTAATCAATACACTGAAATCGAGCAAACTGTGGGCATTCGATACCGAAACGACAGGTCTCGACCCGATTTCGGCCGAATTGGTGGGAATGTCGTTCGCTTACAACGAAAACGAGGCTTTCTATGTACCGGTACCAGAAGATCGCACCGAAGCAGAAAAATTGGTGGCTCAATTTAAAGAGGCATTCGAAGATGAAGCGATTTTAAAAATCGGACAGAACATCAAGTACGATTACATCATGCTGAAAAGATACGGTGTGGAGGTGAAAGGAAAAATGTTCGATACGATGTTGGCTCATTACCTTATTCAGCCGGAGCAACGTCACGGTATGGATTACCTGGCCGAAGTGTATCTGAAATACCAGACCATCCACATCGAAGAGTTGATCGGCAAAGGCAAAGGTCAGTTGTCGATGCGGCAAGTTGCACTTCCGGCTATTTGCGAATACGCATGCGAAGATGCCGACGTTACGCTGAAGCTGAAAAACATCTTGGAGAAAGAGCTGCAGAAAGAGGGATTCGAACATCTGTTTTACGAAATCGAAATGCCGCTTGTCAAAGTATTGGCCGAAATCGAAATGGCAGGCGTGAAAATCGACAAAGCCGCATTGAAAGAAACCTCCGTGATCCTGACTAAAAAAATGCAGGAGATCGAACAACAGGTCTTTGAAGCTGCGGGTATGGAATTTAACGTAGGATCTCCAAAAGCGGTGGGTGAAGTTTTGTTCGACCATCTAAAACTAGACGAGAAAGCGAAGAAAACCAAAACCGGCCAGTACTCTACCTCCGAAGACGTTTTAGAGAAACTAACCGATAAGCATCCGGTAGTGGGATTGATTCTGGAGCACCGCGGTTTGAAAAAACTGTTGAGCACCTACGTCGACTCCCTCCCTACCCTGATCGATAAGCATACCGGCAAGATACATACTTCGTTCAATCAGGCGGTGACGGCTACCGGCCGTTTGAGCTCGAGCAATCCGAACCTGCAGAACATTCCGATCCGTACCGATGTGGGGCGTGAACTTCGCCGCGCTTTTATTGCCGACGAAGGGTGTCTGTTCTTCTCAGCCGACTACTCGCAGATCGAATTGCGTCTGATTGCCGAATTGAGCGGCGATGAAAATATGATCGAAGCGTTCCTTTCGGGTGCCGATATCCATGCAGCAACGGCTGCAAAGATTTATAAAATTCCAATCGAAGAGGTTACCCGCGATATGCGAAGCAAAGCCAAGACGGCTAACTTCGGCATTATCTACGGCATCTCCACTTTCGGACTGGCGAATCGTCTGAACATTCCGCGCGGCGAGGCGAAAGAGCTGATCGACGGTTACTTCGCATCTTATCCCGCCATCAAGGAGTATATGGACAAGAGCATCGAAAAAGCGAAACAATCGGGATATGTAGAAACACTGTTCGGACGCAAGCGTATGCTTCCGGATATCAATTCGCGTAACTCGGTAGTACGCAGCTATGCCGAACGAAATGCCATCAACGCTCCGATTCAGGGTAGCGCGGCCGATATCATCAAGATTGCGATGATCAACATCGACCGTCGTTTCCGCGAAGAGGGAGTTAAAGCCAAGATGATCCTGCAAGTACATGATGAGTTGAACTTTAACGTGCCTGAAAATGAAAAGGAAAAAGTTCAAAAAATCGTAATTGAAGAGATGGAAAACGCCTATAAAATGCGTGTACCGCTCATCGCCGAGTGCGGATTCGGGAAGAACTGGCTGGAAGCACATTAATTATCCAATCATTTTTTGTACTTTTGCGCCTGCTTGAATAAAAATCAGGCAGTTAAGTTCCGAAAATACAAAAATCAGAATATCAAATGGCATTACAATGTGGTATCGTAGGTTTGCCGAACGTCGGCAAATCTACACTCTTCAACTGCTTATCCAACGCAAAAGCACAGTCTGCAAACTTTCCTTTCTGTACAATCGAACCGAATGTGGGAGTAATCACCGTGCCGGATGAGCGTTTGAACAAACTGGCCGAACTGGTTCACCCTCAACGTATCGTTCCGACTACCGTTGAGATCGTGGATATCGCCGGATTGGTGAAAGGCGCCAGCAAAGGGGAAGGTCTTGGAAACAAATTCCTTGCCAATATCCGCGAAACAGATGCGATTCTGCACGTGCTTCGTTGCTTCGACGACGAGAACATCACTCACGTTGACGGAAGCATCAACCCATTGCGCGATAAAGAGATCATCGACTTCGAATTGCAGTTGAAAGACCTTGAAACAATCGAGGGCCGCATCTCACGCGTACAGAAACAGGCGCAGACCGGTGGAGACAAATCTGCCAAACTACAATACGATGTATTGAAGAAATATCAGGATGCACTGTTGCAGGGTAAAGCTGCCCGTACGGTGACATTCGAAACAAAAGACGAGCAGAAATTAGCTCGTGAATTGTTCTTGCTTACCAGCAAACCGGTAATGTACGTTTGTAATGTAGATGAGGCAAGCGCGGTAAACGGCAACAAATATGTTGAGATGGTACGCGAAGCGGTGAAAGAGGAAAACGCACAGATCCTGGTGGTAGCTGCAAAAATCGAATCAGAAATCGCTGAGCTTGAAACATACGAAGAACGTGAGATGTTCCTAAATGAGATCGGTCTTGACGAATCGGGCGTTTCTCGTCTGATCCGTTCTGCTTATGCATTGCTCGATCTTGAAACTTACTTCACGGTAGGTGTACAGGAAGTTCGCGCATGGACTTACCTGAAAGGTAGCAAAGCGCCTCAGTGTGCTGCTGTTATCCATACCGACTTCGAAAAAGGATTCATCCGTGCCGAAGTAATCAAGTATGACGATTTCATCGCATTGGGATCGGAAGCAGCTTGTAAAGAAGCCGGAAAAATGAACGTAGAAGGTAAAGAATATGTTGCTCAGGATGGTGATATCATGCACTTCCGCTTCAACGTATAATCTATCCCTCAAATAATAGTAAAAGAGGATTCTCCTGTATCTAGGAGAATCCTCTTTTTTGTTTATCCCCTCCGCTCTATCCCCAACCCATCTCTCAACCCGACAGAACATCCCCGACAAATATGTCATTAATCTCTCGTCTAAAACAAAATTGTAACTATAGATATAAAATAAAAAGCATTTAATTACAATTTATCATACATATCCGTTTTTACACAACAAAATGTAATTAGATTAATTTTAATCTATCCTTTTTCTACAATTAAAACACAACAAATATCATTTTGCACTAATTTAGCAGATATAAATAACAATATAAGCCATATTATCACATATTA
This sequence comes from Bacteroidales bacterium, assembly GCA_036655755.1. Classification (GTDB taxonomy): domain Bacteria; phylum Bacteroidota; class Bacteroidia; order Bacteroidales; family JAUNSR01; genus JAUNSR01. Next base: position 7,565 of record JAVVPN010000055.1, read on the forward strand.
TTATCAATATGAAGTTTACAAAGATGCACGGAGCCGGAAATGACTACATCTATCTGTACGACCCGCATCATAAAATAGAAAATCCGGAAGCATTGGCCATCCGAATGAGCGATCGCCATTTCGGCATCGGCGCAGACGGTATTGTGCTGATTCTTCCTTCCGACAAAGCCGACTTCCGGATGCGTATGTTTAACGCAGACGGTTCGGAAGCACAAATGTGCGGCAATGCCTCACGCTGTGTCGGTAAATACGTTTACGAAAAAAGGTTGACCGATAAGACGCACGTCCGGCTCGAAACCAAAGCGGGTATTAAGATACTGGCATTACAGGTTGAAGGCGGAAAGGTAAAGTCGGTAATGGTGGATATGGGCGAACCGATATTGGCGCCTGCGTCGATTCCGGTACAACTGCCGGGCGACAGCATTGTAAACCGCGAAGTGGTAATGTCGGCCCAATCGGAACAGATCACCTGCGTTTCGATGGGAAACCCTCATACGGTGCTATTCGTTGATTCGATGGAAACAACAGACGTACACGGACGTGGTGTGGCGATTGAAAACGATCCGCTGTTTCCGGAACGTACCAATGTAGAATTTATCGAAATAGAATCGCCTACCCGACTGCGAATGCGGGTGTGGGAACGCGGATCGGGCGAAACACTGGCTTGTGGCACCGGTGCTTGTGCTTCCGTGGTAGCGGGCGTATTAAATGGCAGATGTGAGCGTGATTGTGCGGTAAACTTATTGGGAGGCACATTACAGATTCGTTGGGACGAAACTTCCAATCATGTATTTCTGAGCGGCGACGCAACCAACGTGTTCGAAGGAGAATGGGTAGAATCATAATCCGGCGAAAGAATCCAACATTATCAAACTGAAATGATTAAACAAGATGGCATTGATTAACGGACAATTTTTGAAACTGACAGAAAATTACCTGTTTTCAGAAATATCGAAACGCATAAATACATTCAAAGTGATCCATCCGCAAGCGAAAGTGATTCGTTTGGGGATCGGAGATGTGACCTTACCGCTTATTCCAAGCGTAACGCAGGCATTGCATGAGGCAGTCGAAGAGATGGGGAACAAAGATACCTTCAGAGGATACGGCCCTGAGCAGGGATACCGATTTCTGATCGATAAAATCATCAAACACGATTTCGAGGCGCGCGGTGTCAGCATCGATCCGAGCGAAGTGTTCATCAGCGACGGTGCGAAAAGCGATCTCGGAAATATCGGCGATATTTTCTGTAAAGACAACCGCGTAGCAATTACCGACCCCGTTTATCCTGTATATATCGACACCAACGTGATCGGTTATCGGGCAGGCGAGATGCAGGAAGACGGCAAATGGAGCAATATCGTCTATATTCCCTGTACCGCCGAAAACAAATTCGTCCCCGCACTGCCCGAGGAGCGCCCCGACATCATCTACCTGTGCTACCCGAACAACCCGACCGGCACCACACTCACCAAGCACGAATTAAAGAAATGGGTCGATTATGCCCTTAAGAATAAAGTGGTGATTCTGTTTGATGCCGCTTACGAAGCGTTCATCACCCAAAAAGAGGTACCCCACTCCATTTATGAGATCAAAGGCGCCAAGAAAGTGGCCATCGAGTTTCGCAGTTTCTCCAAGACGGCGGGCTTTACCGGATTGCGTTGCGGCTATACCGTGATTCCGAAAGAACTTTCGGGTTTCCGTTCAGGAGGCGAAGAGGTATCGCTCAACAAATTATGGAGCCGCCGCCAGAGTTGTAAGTTCAACGGTACGGCCTATATCATTCAGAAAGCGGCCGAAGCGATTTATAGTCGCAAAGGGATGCAGGAGATTCGCGAAAACATCGATTACTATATGGAAAACGCCCGCATCATCCGAAAAGGGCTCGAAAGCATCGGCCTGCAAGTGTATGGCGGCATAAACGCTCCTTACATCTGGCTCAAAACACCGGGAGATATCAGCTCATGGAAGTTTTTCGAACGGATGCTCTATGAATGTCATATCGTAGGAACGCCCGGCGTAGGATTTGGTCCGGAAGGCGAAGGCTATTTCCGTCTTACCGCCTTTGGCAACCGTGAAGAGGTGATCGAGGCGGTCGAACGTATCAAAAAGTGGAAAATCTAATGATTTGAAAACTATATACTCACCTTAAAAAAGTTGCTTTATGTCGTTGTATATACCAAAAAACTACCGGCCGAAACTGGTTCCGGAAACGATGGAAGAAGCCATCAAAACGTTGAAACAATCTTTTCAACAAGCGCTGTCCACTCAGTTGAATCTGCGCCGCGTTACGGCTCCGCTGTTCGTAACCTCGGGCACCGGCATCAATGACGATCTCAACGGTACCGAAAAAGCCGTGAGCTTCGAAATCAAGGATCTGGGCAACCGACGCGCCGAAGTGGTCCACTCGCTGGCCAAATGGAAACGGATGAAACTGGGATCAGCAGGTATTCCCGCCGGATTTGGGCTATACACCGACATGAATGCAATTCGGGCGGATGAAAAGCTCGACAATATACACTCGCTCTATGTTGACCAATGGGATTGGGAGCGCAGCATCACCAAGGAGGATCGCAACCTCGATTTCCTAAAATCGATCGTGAACGATATTTACCAGATTCTGCGTCAGATGGAGCGGTTAGTATACAATCAGCACCCGCACATCACCCCCACATTGCCCGAAAACATCACCTTTCTCCATACAGAAGATCTGCTTGCCGAATATCCCGACCTGGCACCGGCGGAACGTGAAAAAATGGCGGCCCGCAAATACGGCGCTATTTTTCTGATCGGTATCGGAGCCGAATTGGTAAACGGACAGAAGCACGACGGCCGTGCTCCCGACTATGATGACTGGACTACCCCTACCACACCCGGCCATAAAGGACTCAACGGCGATATCATCCTTTGGAATCCGATACTGGAAAACTCATTCGAAATATCATCCATGGGAATCCGCGTAGACAAGGCGGCTTTACTCAAACAGCTCGAACTGGAAGATTGTGTCGACCGCAAAGAGCTTACTTTCCATAAATCTCTTCTCGAAGACAAAATTCCACTTTCAATCGGAGGCGGAATCGGTCAGTCTCGTTTATGCATGTTCTTCCTTCGTTGCGCCCATATCGGCGAGGTTCAATCCTCCATCTGGTCCGACGAAATGATTGAAGAATGCCGTAACCATCAAATTCTATTAAAATAAAATACCCATGAGCAGTTTAAGATTTAAGGTAGTAGATGAGGCTTTTAAACGAAAAGCCAAAACCCCTGAGGCAAAAAAAGAGCGTCCGTCCGATTATTTCGGCGAAATGGTGTTCGGTCGCGACAAGATGCAAAAATATTTGTCAAAACGCACTTACTCTACATTGATCGAATCGATCGACAAAGGTATTCCGTTGAGCCGTGAAATCGCCGACGGAGTAGCTACGGGAATGAAGCAATGGGCCATGGAACGAGGCGTTACCCATTATACACATTGGTTTCAGCCCCTCACGGGAGGTACAGCCGAAAAACACGATGCTTTCATAGAAAAAAATTTCCAGGGAGGTGTATTAGAAGAATTCTCCGGGAAATTATTGATCCAACAAGAGCCGGACGCTTCGAGCTTTCCGAATGGCGGTATTCGTAATACGTTTGAGGCAAGAGGATATTCAGCATGGGATCCCTCTTCTCCGGCTTTCGTTGTTGGCGATACGCTTTGTATTCCCACCATATTCATCGCCTATACAGGCGAGGCACTCGATTATAAAACCCCATTGCTGAAAGCGATTAATGCGCTCGACAAAGCTGCCGTAGAGGTATGTCGCTATTTTGATCCCTCCGTCAGCAAGGTTACCACGTTTCTGGGTTGGGAGCAGGAATACTTCTTGGTTGACGAAGCCTTGTGGTCGGCACGTCCCGATCTGATGCTTACCGGACGAACGTTGATGGGGCACGAAAGTGCAAAAAACCAGCAGTTGGAAGATCATTATTTCGGCTCGATTCCTACCCGCGTACTCGCTTTTATGACCGAACTCGAACAAGAGTCGTTGCGACTGGGCATTCCGGTAAAAACGCGCCACAACGAAGTAGCACCCAACCAATTCGAACTCGCGCCCATCTATGAAGAAACCAACCTTGCCAACGACCACAACCTGTTGGTGATGTCGCTGATGGAACGGGTAGCCCGCAAACACGACTTCCGTGTATTGCTGCATGAAAAACCCTTCAAGGGAATCAACGGATCGGGCAAGCACAACAACTGGTCGCTTGGTACCGATACGGGTGTAAACCTGCTTTCACCGGGTAAAAACGATGTTGAAAACTTGCAGTTCATCACCTTTTTGGTCAATATCCTGATGGCGGTGTACAAACGCAACGGTTTGCTCAAATCATCCATCAACTCTGCCACCAATGCACATCGTTTGGGAGCGAACGAAGCGCCTCCCGCAATTATATCGGTATTCTTAGGCAAGCAGATCACGGAGGTTCTCAATAAGCTGGAGAACGCCACCGTCGACGAAGCAATCGTATTCGATAAGAAAGTGGGTATGAAATTGGGCGTAGCCCATATCCCGGAGATTCTACTCGACAATACCGACCGCAACCGTACTTCGCCGTTCGCCTTTACGGGCAACCGTTTCGAGTTTCGTGCGGTAGGTTCCTCCGCAAACTGTGCGGGTGCCATGATCGTACTCGATACGGCGGTAGCCGAACAATTGAAAGAATTCAAGAAAGAGGTGGATGCGCTCATCGCAAAGGGAATGCTGAAAGAGAAAGCCATATTTGCCGTTATCAAAAAATACATTTCCATCTGCAAACCGATTCGTTTCGACGGCAACGGTTATAGCGACGAATGGAAAGAAGAGGCCGCCCGCCGTGGGTTGGATTGCGAAACCAGCATCCCGGTAACCTACGATTATTACCTCAATCCCGACGTGGTGGAGATGTTTGCCGCATGCAATGTATTGAGCGAAGTGGAGCTCCATTCTCGTTGCGAAGTGAAATGGGAGATGTACACCAAGAAGATTCAGATTGAAGCGCGTGTATTGGGCGATTTGGCCATGAACCACATCATTCCTGTGGCTTCGCGTTACCAGTCGCTCCTTTCCGACAATGTGATCAAGGTGAAACAAATCTTCGACGAAACCGAAGTGCCCGAAATCATTGCTCAGGATCGTAAGATCATCCGTAACATCGCCCGTCACATCAGTGCGATATCCGATATGACCGACCGCATGATCGAAAGCCGAAAAGTGGCCAACAAGATAGAGTCGGAACGTGAAAAGGCCATCGCATACCATGATACCATCGTTCCGTTGATGGAGGAGATACGCTACCATATCGACAAACTCGAGCTGATCGTTGACGATGAGATGTGGGCGCTTCCGAAATACCGCGAACTATTATTCATCCGATAAACCGCCTCATTTTCAACCTACTTTTACCAACAAATAAGAGATGCAACAAAACAAGATTCATTTACAAAAAGGACTATACGATCCGGCCCACGAGCACGATGCTTGTGGCGTCGGATTAGTCGCAAATATATACGGTGAAGGATCGCACTCGATTGTCGAGAACGGTCTGACAGTGCTCGAACATATGAACCACCGCGGTGCAGAGGGTGCCGATCCGCTTTCGGGCGACGGTGCGGGAATCACCGTACAGATTCCGCACGAATTTATTCTGGCCCAAGGCATTGCCGTTCCTGCGAAAGGTGAATACGGTACAGGATTGGTTTTCCTACCGAAAGCGGAAGCCGAACAGAAACAACGTATCCGCGAAATCGAAGCGATGATTGCCGCCGAAGGGTTACGCCTGTTTGCCTGGCGCGACGTTCCGGTAAACAGCGCTATTCTGGGAGAAAGCTCAGGTAAAAGCGAACCGGCCGTAAAACAGCTGTTCGTAACAGTAGCTGCCGATCGCGAAATCAGTCTCGAACTGCGTCTGTATCTGCTTCGTAAAAAAGTGGAGAAACGAATGCTCGAGCAAGAAGCCGACGAGTCGTGCTATTTCGTATCGTTATCTTCTAAACGGATGGTGTATAAAGGGATGCTTACCACTACCCAGTTGCGTAACTATTATCCCGATCTGACCGACGAACATTTTACCAGTGCCATCGCATTGGTACACTCCCGGTTCAGCACCAACACGTTCCCGTCGTGGCGTCTGGCACAACCATTCCGGTTATTGGCCCACAATGGCGAAATCAATACCATTAAAGGAAACCGCCGCTGGATGGAAGCGCGCGAAAGCGTGCTGCAATCGGAACAGATGGGCGATCTGCGCAAACTGAGCCCGATCGTTCAGCCTCGCATGAGCGACAGCGCATCCCTCGACAATGTGCTCGAATATTTCCTGATGGCGGGTATGAGCCTGCCCCACGCACTGGCGATGCTGGTACCCGAAAGTTTCAACGAAAAGAATCCCATCTCACCCGAACTGAAAGCGTTTTACGAATATCACAGTATCCTGATGGAAGCTTGGGACGGCCCCGCCACCCTCCTGTTTACCGACGGCCGTTATGCCGGCGGAATGCTCGACCGTAATGGTCTGCGTCCTGCCCGCTACCTCATCACCAGCGACGGAATGCTCGTTATCGCATCCGAAGCGGGGGTATTGCCGTTCGATACTTACCAAATCAAGGAGAAAGGACGCTTGAAACCGGGACGCATCATGATGGTCGATACGGCGATCGGCAAGATTTATCAGGATCAGGAATTGAAAGCCGTATTGGCTGCCGAACATCCGTATGGCGAATGGCTCCACAAAAACCGCATCAAACTCGACCAAATCAGTTCCGGGCGAACTACTGTACATTCGGTAGCCGAACTTACCCGTCGCCTCAACGCGTTCGGTTATCATAAAGAAGATATCCAATCGTTGCTGCTGCCGATGGCACGCGAAGGAAACGAACCGATTAGTTCGATGGGTAACGATACCCCCATCGCCCTCTTCTCGAAGAAGCCGCAACTCTTCTTCAATTATTTCCGCCAACAGTTCGCCCAGGTAACCAATCCGCCGATCGATCCGATCCGCGAAGAGTTGGTGATGTCGCTCAGCACCTATATCGGAGTGATTGATAAGAACCTGCTTGCCCCTTCGGCCGAACATTGCAAAATGGTAGAAGCGAAATCGCCGATTCTTACCAACAAAGAGATCGATATTCTGCAGAATCTGCGCTACAAAGGATTCCGTACGAAAACCTTCTCGCTTACGTTTCCCATCGCGGCCGGGGTAAAGGGGTTGGAAGAAGCGATCGAAAACCTGTGCAAAGGTGCCGAAGAGGCGGTAGACCACGATTATAACTACCTGATATTGTCCGACCGCGAGGTATCCTCGGGGCAGGCGGCCATCCCTTCGCTGCTTGCCGTTTCGGCCGTACACCAATATCTGGTAAAACATAAAAAACGTCTGCAGACCGCCATCGTGGTGGAAACGGGCGAAGCGCGCGAAACCATGCACATGGCCCTGCTAATGGGTTACGGGGCGAGTGCCATCAATCCGTACATGTCGTTCGCTGTAATCGACGACCTGATTCGCCGACAAGAGATTCAGCTCGATTACGCAAGCGCCGAGAAAAACTATATCAAGGCGCTCAACAAAGGGTTACTCAAAATCATGTCGAAGATGGGGATCTCTACTATGGGTAGCTACAAGGGGGCGCAGCTTTTCGAAGCAATCGGCATCTCCACCCCGATCATCGACAAATATTTTACCGATACCCCTTCAAAAATCGAAGGTATCGGATTGGAAGAGATATTCAACGATATCGCTTACTTCCATGCGCTCGCATTCGAAACCGAAGAGGCGCAACTGCAACATGTGGGACTCAATACCTACCGTAAAGATGGCGAATATCATGCCTGGAATCCGGAAACGATTGCGACCCTGCAGTTGGCCACCCGTCTGGGAAGTTATAAGAAATTCAAAGAATACACCGCGCTTGTCAATGACAAGCCGCAACCGGTGTTCTTGCGCGACCGGCTCGACTTCAAACGCAATCCGATCGATATCGCTTCGGTAGAACCGGCAAGCGAAATTACACGTCGGTTCGTTACGGGGGCGATGTCGTTCGGCTCCATCAGCAAAGAGGCGCACGAAGCGATGGCAATCGCCATGAACCGCCTGGGAGGCAAAAGCAATACCGGCGAAGGGGGTGAAGATCCCGCGCGTTTCGAACCGGAATGGGACGGAACTTCGCGTCGCAGCGCCATCAAGCAGGTTGCTTCCGGCCGTTTCGGCGTAACAGCCAATTATCTGGTAAATGCTGACGAAATACAGATCAAGGTAGCTCAAGGAGCAAAACCGGGCGAAGGGGGCCAGCTTCCGGGCTTCAAGGTAGACGAGGTGATTGCCAAAACGCGTAAATCGATTCCGGGCATCTCACTCATTTCTCCTCCACCTCACCACGATATTTACTCCATCGAAGATTTGGCCCAGCTGATATTCGATTTACGCAGCGTCAATCCCAAAGCCCGCATCAGCGTGAAGCTGGTGTCTGAAAGCGGTGTGGGTACGATTGCAGCGGGTGTAGCCAAGGCAAAAGCGGATGCCATCATCATCAGCGGATGCGAAGGGGGTACGGGTGCCAGTCCGGCCAGTTCGATCCGTCACGCGGGGCTTCCGTCGGAAATCGGTTTGGCTGAAACCCAACAGGTATTGGTGCTTAACAAACTGCGCGGACAAGTATCGCTCCAGGTAGACGGCCAGCTGAAAACGGGGCGCGACATCATCATTCAGGCCCTGCTCGGAGCCGAAGAGTTCGGTTTCGCTACAAGCGCCCTCATCGTATTGGGTTGTGTGATGATGCGCAAATGCCATCTGAATACCTGTCCGATGGGAGTTGCCACGCAAAATGCGGAACTGCGCGAACGGTTCCTCGGCAAAGCGGAATACCTCATCAACTTCTTTACCTATTTGGCGGAAGAGGTACGCGAGCTGTTGGCCGAAATGGGATTCACCTCCCTTGACCAAATTATCGGACGCAGCGATCTGCTGGTGCAGAAAGCCCCTACCGGCAACGAAAAAGTGGATAAAGCGGATCTCTCGCGCCTGTTGTGGCAGACGGCCGAAGATGAAAACGCGCCGTTGCATAAAACCCAACAGGGATATCAACAGTTACCGCAAACCATCAACAGCGTTTTGGTAAATGATTTGAGCTCCTTTATCCGCAGTCGTGCCAAAGCCAACTTCCATTATCCGATTCATAATACCGATCGCGCGGTAGGTGCTACCCTTTCGGGAAAAATTGCATCGGCATATGGCGAAGAGGGACTTCCCGAAGATACCATCCACTGCACCTTCGAAGGGTCGGCCGGACAAAGTTTCGGAGCCTTCCTGGCCAAAGGAATCACGTTTCGCCTGCGCGGCGAAGCCAACGATTATGTAGGCAAGGGACTTTCAGGAGGACGTATCGTAATCAATCCGCCATTCGACGCCAAGTTCATCGCTCACCGCAATATCATCGCCGGCAATACGATACTCTACGGCGCCACATCGGGCGAACTGTATGTAAACGGGTGTGTAGGCGAACGCTTCTGCGTGCGCAATAGCGGCGCTATCGCCGTGGTAGAAGGGGTTGGCGACCATTGCTGCGAATACATGACGGGCGGACGCACCGTCGTACTCGGCAAAACAGGACGCAACTTCGCCGCCGGTATGAGCGGCGGTATCGCGTATGTATGGGACGAAGAGGGCAACTTCGACGAATCGTGCAATATGGAGATGGTTGAATTATCGCTCATCGAAGACCGACAGGATAAAGCGGAACTGCGCTCGCTGCTTGAAAAGCATGTGCATTACACACAGAGCACACTGGCCAAACGGATTCTCGAAAACTGGGAAGAGGCCAAAAACCAATTTATCAAAGTGATGCCGATCGAGTACAAACGCATCCTGCAGGAGGAACAGATGCGCAAACTACAAGAGAAGATCGATATTATGCAACGTGATTATTAATTCCGCAAACGTTTAAAACCGATATAAAAATGGGAAATCCGAAAGCATTTCTGACTATTAAACGTAAAGAGGCCGGCTATCGGCCCATACATGAGCGCATCTCCGATTTCGGTGAAGTAGAACAAACTTTAAATATTGAAGACCGCCAGCTGCAGGCATCGCGCTGTATGGATTGCGGTGTTCCTTTCTGTCACTGGAGTTGCCCCTTGGGCAACCGCCAGTCAGAATGGCAAGACATGGTATATAAAGGGAAATGGCGGGAGGCTTGGCAACTGCTCCAATCCACCGACGATTTTCCGGAGTTTACCGGGCGCGTCTGCCCCGCTTTATGCGAGAAAGGATGCGTATTGAATCAGTCGGGCGAGCCGGTAACCATTCGTGAAAACGAAGCGGCCATCATCGAGCGCGCCTTTGCCGAAGGGTATATAAAAGCACAGCCCCCCGTAACCCGCACCGGAAAGAGAGTAGCCGTCATCGGCTCGGGACCCGCCGGCCTTGCCTGCGCCAACCAGCTCAACCGTCGCGGCCATTCGGTGGTGGTATATGAAAAGGATGAAACCGTGGGCGGTTTGCTGCGCCTGGGCATCCCCGATTTCAAATTAAACAAAAAAGTGATCGATCGTCGCCTCCAATTACTGAAAGAGGAAGGTATCGAGTTCCGTTGCAACGAGCCGATCGGAAGCAATATCTCGCAGTTGGCCGACAACTATGATGCCGTATGTATCGCCATCGGAGCGGGCCATCCGCGCGACCTCCGGATTGAAGGGCGCGAGTTCGGGGGTATTCATTTCGCCCTCGACTTTCTGAAACAACAAAATCGCCTTGTGGCAGGTAGCCCGGTTGATTCCGAAACACTTATCTCTGCCAAAAACAAACGCGTTTTGGTTATTGGTGGGGGCGATACCGGTTCCGACTGTGTAGGCACTTCAATTCGTCAGGGAGCAATATCGGTTACCCAGATCGAAATTATGCCCAAGCCGCCGGTAGGGATAAATTCCGATACTCCGTGGCCTTTCTATCCGATGGTGTTGAAAACCACCAGTTCGCACAAGGAAGGGTGCGAACGTCGCTGGTCGCTCGATACGTTACGCTTTTTCGGGAACGAGGGCAACGTAACGGGAGCGGAAGTTGAAACGGTAGAATGGACCAAAGATGCCTCCGGCCGCATGACTCCCGTGCATACCGGTACAAAGGAGCTGATCGAAGCCGATTTGGTATTGCTTGCCCTTGGCTTCGTCCATCCTGTTCAGAAGGGTATCATCGAACACTTGCAACTCAAACTAGACGCGCGCAAGAATATCGCCGTGAATGAAATGCAGCAAACCTCCCACTCCAACATCTTCGCCTCGGGCGATGCCTCTTATGGAGCGGGACTCGTTGTTCGAGCCATCGCTTCAGGACGTACCGTCGCTGCAAAAATCGACGAATACCTGAAATAATTAATGGTATGCTATAAAAAACGATCCCGAATCATTTCATAACAAACGATTCGGGATTAGTTTTTTTCATATCATCACCATTCAACTTTTTCCTGCAAGATGTTACCGTCCGTACG
>JAVVPN010000056.1:0-2527 GCA_036655755.1 Bacteroidales bacterium
CACAGGATGGAATGGTACAGGAAAACGTATCTCTATCAAAGATACTCGTGGTATTATCGACGCAGTTCTTTCTGGTGATATCGACAAAGCTCCAACTAAGGTTATCCCTATGTTCAACTTTGTTGTTCCTACAGAACTTCCAGGTGTTGATACAAACATCCTTGACCCTCGCGATACTTACGCTGACGCTTCTGTATGGGAAGAAAAAGCAAAAGATCTTGCAGGTCGTTTCATCAAAAACTTCGCTAAGTTTACAGGAAACGAAGCTGGTCAGGCATTGGTTGCTGCTGGTCCTAAATTGGATTGCGGATGCTCTTGCAACAAGTAATTTATTACTGAACAGATATAAAAAAGGTGCGACTCATATGGGTCGCACCTTTTTTTATTGTATTAAGATTACTCTTCTTAAGAGCTTACTCCTCGGTCTTTGTTTTTTTCGAACGGCTAGACTTCGGCTTTGCCTCTGTTGTCTCATCCGTTTTCTTGGCTGTCGATTTCTTTGCAGTCGTCTTTTTAGCTGTCGAAGCGGTTTTCTTGGCAGTTGTCTTCTTAGCCGCAGGTTCCTTTTTCGCCGCAGCCGCTTTTTTGCCGCGCGCCGGTTTCGGATTCTCTTCCGCCTCTTTGATAATAGCCATGCAATCGTCGTAGCTCAACTCCCGTGGTTCAACTCCTTTCGGAATCTTATAGTTCGATTTGTTGAGAGTGATATAAGGTCCGAAGCGTCCGTTCAGAATCTGCAAATCCGCATTTTCTTCGAATGTCTTAATCATACGTTCGCTTTCGAGCTTGCGTTTGGCTTCTATCAGCGCAATTGATTCTTCGAGCGTTACGTTCATCGGCTCGAATTCCTTCGGCAGAGATACATATTTGCTGTCATGACGTACATAAGGACCAAAACGGCCCACTCCGATCGTCACTACTTTTCCTTCGTATTCGCCCACCTGACGTGGCAATTCGAACAACTTCAAGGCTTCTTCCAGCTCGATGGTAGTCATCGACTGCCCTTTGAGTAAAGAAGCAAATAATGGTTTCTCCTCTTCATCCTGCTTCCCGATCTGTACCACAGGTCCGAAACGACTGATTTTTACAGATACCTGACGTCCTGTTTTCGGATCCATCCCCAGTATGCGCTCACCCACTTTATGTTCGGTACGAAGCGCCAGAGTCTTTTCAACATCCGGATGGAACATCCGGTAGAACTCGCCGATCGCATTTGTCCAGATCAATTTTCCTTCGGCTACATGGTCGAACTCCTGCTCTACATTTGCCGTGAAATTATAATTCATAATATTCGGAAAATGCTCTGTCAGGAAGTCGTTTACGATGATCCCAATATCAGTAGGCATCAGCTTGGCACGATCCGCGCCCGTAGTTTCCTGTAAAACCGAATCAGTAATCACGCCATGCTCAAGATGCAGTACGTTATAATCGCGGATCACACCCTCTTTGTCTCCTTTTTCAACATATTCGCGGTTCTGGATTGTTGAAATCGTAGGAGCATACGTAGATGGACGGCCGATACCCAGCTCTTCCATCTTACGCACCAGGCTTGCCTCCGAATAGCGAGCCGGACGTTGTGTGAAACGTTCGGTTGCCGTAATATTGAGTAGCGGAAGTACTTCGCCTTCAGTTAGCGGCGGAAGCATTTTACCTTCACCCTCCTGTTTGGCATCATCCTCATCCGTCGATTCGATATACACACGCAAGAAACCGTCGAATTTGATCACTTCGCCGGTAGCTACGAATTTCTCATTTACACCCGAAATGCCGATTGTCGCCGTAGTTTTCTCAAGCAATGCATCGCTCATCTGCGATGCGATGGTACGTTTCCAGATCAGCTCATACAAGCGTTTTTCCTGCGCACTGCCATCAATCTGCGAGTTGCTAAGGTAAGTGGGACGGATCGCCTCATGCGCTTCCTGAGCCCCTTTGGATTTCGTGTGGTATTGGCGCGTCTGCAGATATGCATCACCCATATTCTTAACAATCTCTTCTTTTGCCGAATCGATTGCCAGAGAGGAAAGATTCATCGAGTCGGTACGCATATACGTAATCAATCCCGATTCATATAGTTTCTGCGAAATCATCATCGTCTGCGATACAGAATAACCCAGTTTGCGGGCAGCTTCCTGTTGTAACGTAGAGGTGGTGAACGGCGCCGCCGGTGATTTTTTAAGCGGACGTTTGCTAACTTCTTCTATCTTATAATTAGCGTCCTTGCATTTTTCAAGAAACGCGAGTGCCTCTTCCTTCGTTTTGAAACGGGTATTGAGCTCCGAGCGCAATTCCACCGATTTACCCTTGCTGTCTTTTACCTCGAAAACAGCTATTACGCGATAAGAAGCTTCCGACTTGAAAGCCTGAATTTCACGTTCGCGCTCAACGATCAGACGTACAGCCACCGACTGCACACGTCCCGCCGACAAGGCCGGTTTCACTTTCTTCCAGAGTACCGGAGAAAGCTCGAACCCTACGATACGGTCGAGTACACGACGTGCCTGCTGGGCATCCACCAGGTTCAAATCGA
>JAVVPN010000056.1:2537-14685 GCA_036655755.1 Bacteroidales bacterium
ATTGCTTTGAGAATCGCATTTTTCGTAATCTCATGGAAAACAATGCGACGGGTATTTTCGGGCTTCAAGCCCAATACTTCATACAAATGCCACGCGATGGCTTCCCCCTCGCGGTCTTCATCGGATGCGAGCCATACCGTCTCGGCCTTGGCTGCCTCCTGTTTCAGATCGTTTACCAATTCTTGTTTATCTGCCGGTATTTCGTAAACCGGCGCATAATTATGATCGATATCAATACTAAAGTCTTTTTTCTTCAAATCACGGATATGTCCGTAGCTCGATTTGACGGTGAAGTCTTTGCCTAAAAACTTCTCGATCGTCTTGGCTTTGGCAGGTGATTCGACTATTACCAAATTTTTGGACATGGAATATATGTTAAATTGTATTTCACGGGAATTTGGCAAAAATAGAAAAATAATAATGGGAAAACAGTGTCATAGTTATTATTTTTTATTTTCACCTTTCTCAGATTGGCTAAAAACAGCATGTGTGAACGAATTTTCATTCGCCCACACATACACAACAGCTATTATTTCAGTTTTGTTCTTTTTCAGAATCGGATGCTGCCACCCACCATAAAATGGAATCCTTGTTCCGGCATGCCGTAAAGAATCTCTTGTTTACGAAACAACAGGTTATTTAACGACGCGTTGAGTGCAAAAGTATCATTGAAACGGTAATCTCCCTTCAGGTTCAGCTGGTGGATATCCTTCAACTTATACACCGATTTTTCGACGAATGCATCCGTAACCGGTTCAGTACCGGCAACAACTGCCATCTTCGAAAGCTCCGCCTCGCGCCCCCCTTTGAGGTCGTAATTCAGATCAAACGTAAGTTTTTTGATCGGGCGGAAAGTAGCTCCCATTCCGATTTCGTATTTCGGCCGATACGAAGCGACTCTATCGCCCGATACATTCCAACCGTTAAATTGCAGGTTCAGCTTCAGATCAAGCATATTACTGAACTGGTATTTCATCTTTGTTCCGATCTTCCAACCGAAGGCGTTCGCCGTAAATCCGTTGATCGCATTCATCCAATAGGTTTTCTCTTCGGCAACAAGCGCCAACACATCCGATTCCATAAACAGATCATCCTTCGTGTAGCCCAGCTTTCCGTAAATGTCAAACCAGAAGCCGGCAATCGCATTCGAGCGTATTCCCAATTCCAAATCGGCCACCGTGTAGCTGTTTCGGTTCTGTATCAGGCTATAATAGTAGCGATGCTCTTTTGCCAGATTGCTCAAAGAGTATTGGTCGATACCCCCGGTCAGCGTACCATAAAGCAACCAATGTTCCGCCATCGTCCAGTTCATCGAAAAATCGGGCGCGATGCCTACGTAAGGAGCCACACCGAAAGCCATATCGGCCCGGATGCCCAGCCGTGCTGAAAAATCAGAACCATTGTCATATTTCATGCCCGGTTTAATGCTTACCACACCGGTATTTTTGAAAGCACCCTCCGTGACCCAATCGTATTTGACCGATTTGCCACCATAAGCAAGTACATTCACATCCAAATCCGTCGTAAAGTTCCAGTCAGATTTGCTGTTTCTGCTTAGTCCGAGAGATATTGCTATCTCATTTTCATTGATTCCCGGCATTTTCTGAGAGAATCCGGTAAATCCGAATCCCATCTTATAATCCCAATCCTGTTTATGAAGCGTATTCAAAGAGAATCCCAGCGAAACGCGCTGTTGCGTCTGATCGGGATGAGTAACAGGGTATTCTTCAAATACAGCATGAGGATATGTTTCATCAAAATCGCCCTCGCCGTAATAATTAAATCCCGAATAATCATACGCCACGTTCGTCTTCAGCAACAAGTTTTCGAAGCGATGATGGTAATACAGGTTCGCACTGTTGTCATTGATCTTCCGTTTGGTTTTAGCCCAACTGTCTTCCGGAAAACCGATTTTACCGTTCGACGAATTATGATGCAGTTCGATACCGAACAAATCTTTCTCCTTATCAATAAACCGATAGCCGAAGTCGCCCCGCAGGTTCAGGTAGTTTCCCCCCGCAATATCCAGGTATCCCCGTTTTTTGCTGAACGGATAAGATGTGTTTACCGCGCCCACCTCAAGGGTCTGAACCTCACGTTTGGTAGTTGCCTCCAATGTAGGTTCGGCATATTCTATTTTCGTTTTGTTTGTCTGCGGTGTTTCCACTGCCGGCATACGGGTAATCTTATCAGCCTCGCGCACAATCGGATTATACTCTTTTTCAATCGTCATTTCCCGGACCAGCGTCGAGTCTTTTTGCTGCGCCATTGCCGAAAATCCGTTTCCTGCCGCCAATAACGCCAATAAGCTATAATATGATCTCTTCATCTTGATTATTCTCCTATTTTTTTGAAACGCGACTCAATCATACCGGCAATATCATCCTGTGCGGTATAATTGCCTTGCAAACTCTGCAAATATTGTTTTGCCTGGAAGTTGTCTCCTTTGGCGATGTAGATATCCGACAACAGGATAAATCCGCGCGCCAGCCAATATTGGTGCGGAGTAGCCGAGTCGATCAGAGCGAACACCTCTTTCTCCGCCTTGTCCATCTCGTTGGCATTGAAATATACCTGAGCGAGCAAATAGCTTGCTTCCGCTCCGAATACCGAACGCGTATCTTTGGCCAACTCTTTCAGGTCTTTTGTCGCATACTCCGGTTTATCAAGCACCAGCAATGATTTCGCGCGATTGTAAAGCGCCTCGTTGCGCAATTCGGGCGATAACGACGTATTTTGGAGCAAATCGTTGGCAGCCACCACCACTTCGTCATGAAGCTCGAGTGCCACCGTAGTACGCATGATACCCACGCGCGCCGCCTCTTTATTCTCCTTACGCTCGGCTCTTACCGACAGGTTGCGGAATGTTTCGAGCGCCCTGCGCGATTCGCCATCCATAAAATAGATTTCAGCCGTACGCGCCAACGCCTCTTCCGTAAACTTGCTGTCCGGTTGTTGCAATACCGTTTCATACGCAACCAGTGCCTCCGGATAATTTTTCTCCGCGAAACAGATACGTCCCAATTCGGTCTGCGCATGCAGACGGAATGCACCGTGTTCAAAGCTTTGCAAAT
This sequence comes from Bacteroidales bacterium, assembly GCA_036655755.1. GTDB lineage: Bacteria > Bacteroidota > Bacteroidia > Bacteroidales > JAUNSR01 > JAUNSR01. The sequence continues at coordinate 5,612 of JAVVPN010000056.1, forward strand.
AATTTACCAATGCCTGTTTGCTTGCAGCCGCATTTCCGCGAGCCAATACCCGCTCGGCAGCCAAATAAGTAAGCGAGTCTTGTTCGCCCACTGCAAACTGTACTTTCCCTTTTAATGTAGCGATATACGCCGCATACGCCGGGATATCATTCAGGTCGATATATACCGCTTTCAGGTCCTCAGCCGCGATGCGCGCCTCTTCACTTCCCGGATAGCCGTCGATCACCTGTTTGTAGGTAGCGATTGCCTGCTCCGGACGATTCGAGTTGAAATACAACAATCCCAGTTGCAAACCGGCCTGACGAGCCAACGATCCGTTCGGAAATTTCTCGGTGATTTCGGCAAAACAAGGAATCGCATTTTGCGGTTGCGAAAGGGTTACATACGTTTTACCCTCTTCAAACAACGCATCGTCTGCATATTCCGATTGCGGCCAGTTTTTGCGAAGCTGCTTCATAGCGCTGATTTTAGCACTGTAGTTCTTCTGCAAACCGGCCATGAATCCTTTCTGGAACATGGCGTAATCACCCGAACCGCCGGCCGATCCCGCCGCTTTCGTATAGTAATCCTCCGCTTTTCCGAACTGTCGCAAATAAAAATGGGCATCTCCCAAACGGTTGAGCGCATCTACATACGTGGTTTTACCATGCTCTGCCGGAATCGTCAAGTATTTGTCAAACCACTCGATCGCGGATGAAAATTTATGTTGTTTAAAATAAGCGTACCCCAGATTGTAGCGTCCTAACGCATAAATTTCGCTTCCCGCATTCGCCGAAAGGGTGGTAAACTGGCGGAAATCGCTTTCTGCCTGCGGATAACGGGCCGCGCGGTATGCGCACTCTCCGCGCCAGAAGAAGGCCTGCGCACGGGTTTCCTTATTTAGGTTACCCAACTGAATCGCCTCCGTAAAATATTTCTCCGCCTCAGGCAATGCCGCGTTGGCTACCTGCTGCGTACCTAGCTGGAACAGCAGACGCTGTTTCGCCGTAAGAATTTTCTGTCCCGGGCGGGCAATCTTATTGATCGATGCCAATGCCGCGTCATAATTGCGGGTAGTCATATACACCTCTACCAAACAGTCGTTTACCTTATCCGTAAACGATGAATTAGGAAACGTATTCAGGAACGATTCGAATACGACCACCGATTCATTAAACGGCGAGTAAGAAGACTGATGTACGGTGAGCCCGTAGTTGAACCACGCTTCTTCCTGAAGCTGACGGTTGAACTCCGATTTCGACGCACGCTCAAAAGCCATCCGTGCGTTACGCATATCGGCGTTGTGCAGATACGCATGTCCCAATATAAGATAAGCACGCTGCGTCATTTCATCGTCCGCTCCGGTAGCCTTGCTCAATGCTTCGATGGCCAGTGCGGCATCTCCCTGCTCATAGGCGCAGATTCCCCCCGTAAGGGCAGCCGATCGCAAAGGCGAAGGTGTCAGTTCGAAATAACGCTTAAAGTAAGGTAGCGCACGTTCTGAAGCCCCTTTCGCATACCAGCATTGCGCAACGATACGGCTCAACTCAGCTTCCTGCGAAGCCTCGGGCCGCTCTTCGAGCAACTTAAGCGCACGGTTGAGCGCCTGATCTTGCTGTCCCTGAATAAAAAGAATCTGTGTGATATAATAAGGTACGGTAGCGCTGTACTCTCCCTGCTCGGGAAGCGCTTCGAACATTTTCAATGCCTTACCGTATTGCTTGTCGGCATATTCCAGATAAGCCAGGTAATATTGAGCCGAATATTGATATTCGCTCTCCATCGCGGCCAACACCTGAAATAAAGGATAAGCTTGCTCGGTATCGCCCGTCTTCAGATAAGATACCCCCAGACGCTGAAAAAACGCAGGCTGAAGATGCAATGGCAGACGGTCCATTTCAATCGGGCCGAACCATTCGAGCGCTTCGGCATACGCTTCCTGCTGAAAATACAAGGTTCCGATTAAAAACTTCACCTCCTCCTGATGACGGGAGACAGGATATTGTTGCTGAAAACGAGTAAGCAGATCGATCGAATACGCCTTGTTTTTTTCGAATGAAGATACGGCGATCATAAAATCGGCCTCCTCAAGGTTGGTATCCGTTCCCGCTTCATCCTTGAAGCGTGCGAGTTGATCGAGGCAACCATCCCAGTTGCGAACGTCAAACATCTCTTTTCCGGTTCTGAAAAATGATTCAGGTTCGGCCGCACCCGTTGTGGGTTGCGCAGCCAAAGAACCTCCTGCACTCAGAGCCAATAAGCAGAATGGAAGAAATATTTTTTTCATTTATATATAACTTATTTTTTAACGCCAAAGTACAAATGCGCCGTTTATATACCTTTTTTTACAAAGATACAGATACACTTAGACTCATAAAGCTAATTATATAAAAATAACAGTATTAACAGCCGTTTTTATACAAAATCCGAATACGAAAAAGATTGTCTTCTGTTTCCCAAACAGGCACCAGCGAAAACTTCTCGCAAATCGCTTTTACGATAGCCAGTCCGAGCCCTGTAGCATCCGATTCATGCTTGTTTTTGACAAACCGCTCAAACAAATCACCCTCCGGCAGCGGGGTCTGATACGGATTTTCAATCATAAAATGATCTTTTTCGGTAATTACCCGTATAAATCCGCCCGACAGTACATTATACTTCATGGCGTTCGAAAGCAGATTATTAATCAATACCTCGGCAAGCGGCTCATTCATGAGCGGATCGAATGGCGCGTGCAAACATAGCACCGCGCGAATCCCCTTCATCTCAAGCATCTCGGCATAATCATCGAGTTTCATTTCGCACAAATCGCCCAGATTTACCCGCGCCACCCGCTTCGCATCAGTATGATTGACGATTCGGGTAAGCAGCATCAGCGATCGGTTGAAGCGCGACAAGCGATTGATATTCGACTGCACCGACTGCAACAGTTGCACACAGCTTTCATCTTTTTCATTCTTCTGCAGCAATAAATCAACCTTAGAGCGCATAATGGCAAGCGGAGTCTGCAGTTCGTGCGAAATATTGTCAGACAACTCTTTCATCGTCTGATAATCCTTATGGATACGTTCGAGCATAATCTGATACGACTCGTGCAATTCATTGATTTCATCAATCTGAGTAGGCGAAAAAGTAACCCGCTGCGGATGCTTCAGGTCGGTACGGCGTAACTCTTCCATAAAGCCGGTAAATGGCGAAAGAATACGATGCGAAAAGAAATGGAACAACAAAAGCACAAAAAGCCCCAACAAACCAAGCACACAGATATAAGAAAACAACGTGGCAAGAAAATGGTCGTGATTACCAAGCGTACGCAATGCTATTTCGGTTCGGTACTGCTTCCCGGCCACATCAAGCGGAAAATTCAGGATTCTATATTTCCTGTATTTCCCATTACGGGGATCCAGCATCATCGTATCCCGCAAAAACGATTCGCTATCTTTTGTCGGACTCGGAGGTAAATAGTTCAATCGGCCCTCTTTTACACCTAGTTCATACGCCGAAATCAGCGTATCCTTTTTTCGGGCATACTCTTTTACCGCTATTTCATATTCCTCGAGTGTCTCGTCGGCAGTATGATGAATGGTTTGTCTGAAAATCCAGAAATGAACTCCAAGCCCGATTAATAAAATAAGACTTAACGATCCGAATACATATTGTTTAAAAAGTGTGGATACACGCATATACAACGACCTCTCAGATTAATACTCCGTAAATTTATATCCGATTCCATATACGTTGCGGATATAATCGGGCGCCCCTGCTGCGGCAATCTTACGACGCAGATTACGCAAATGCGAATACACAATATCGAGCGAATCGGCCTCCGTGCCCATAAAATCACCCCACAGGTGCTCTACGATGGATTCTTTACTCAATACACGTTCGCGATTAATAAAAAAGTAATAAAGCAGATCATACTCTTTGCGGGTAAGCGTAATTTCGGAATCGTTGACAAACACCTGGCGCAATCCCGGTTTTATTACGATTTCCTGAAAAACACAATCCGTATGTCCTTGCAGCTGACGCCGGCGGATAATCGAATTGATGCGTGCATAAAGTTCGGGTAGATGAAAAGGTTTAGTCAGATAATCATCCGCACCCAGGTTGAGTCCGGCCAGTCGGTCTTCGAGCGAGTCGAGCGCCGACAGGATAATGATTCCCGTATCGGGCGAACATTGTTTCATCTCGCGAATCACTTCAAGTCCATTACCGTCGGGCAAACACAAATCGAGCACTACACAATCATATTCATACAGATTCACTTTTTCAAACGCCTCGCGGAGCGTACAGGCTGTTTCTATCAGAATCTGCTCATTCTCTAAAAAAGTAGTAACCGATTCGATGATCTCCCGTTCATCTTCTATAATTAAGACTTTCATGTTTAAATAATTACTAAAAAACGACATTCTCCCAAATTTCTTCAGAATTGGGTTATTTCTTTGTTACGGATTGACACGAGACATTCTTTCTTTCAGACAGGGAGATTTTCTCGGAGGCTATAATTCAAAGATAATAAAAAACTTAAACTTTAGATGATTATGAAATTAAACGTTGGATTATTCTCCTTTCTGCTCGGAGGCCTACTATTATTTGCCGGATGTAGCAATGATGACGACGATGTTATAAAGGGAAATACTCCTAATGAGCAGATTGTAAGTGCATTCAAAAAACAATTTCCGGATGCAACAGAAGTTAAATGGAATACAAGAAACGGATATTCGGTAGCATCTTTCCGTCTGCCACAGAATCCTACCGGCGACACTAACGAAGCTTGGTATGAATCAAACGGCGAATGTGCTCTTTCTGAAATAGAAATTTCAAATTTCAATCAATTGCCGGCTGCCGTACAGGAAGGGTATAATGCAACTGTTTATGCTACTGACGGATGGCAAATCGACGATATCGATGCCCTTACCCGTCAGGGAATGGCTTTGGTATATAAAATCGAGATCGAAAAAGCAGGTCAGGAAGACCACGATTTGTTGTTCACTGCCGGAGGAGTATTGATATCCGATAAAATTGATACAGACGATGACGATGATGAAAACGTGCCGGTAGTAATTCCGTCGGCTATACTCGATTTCGTTCACCAGAATATGAACGGAGCCGTTATCCTTGACTTCGACAAAGAAAACAACGAATTCGAGCTAGAGGTAACTTACAAAAACGCTCAGGTAGAGCTTTACTTTACGTTGGCTCATAAATTCTTGCGCGCTGAAGAGGAATTTCCGGAATCAGATTTACCTGAAGCCGTTAAAACAGCATTAAACGAATACACCACACAATGGGAAATCGACGATGTAATCCGCGTCACTTATGCTGATAAAAGTATAGTTTATGTGATTGAACTTGAAAACAAGACAACAGACGCCGAAAAGGTTATCAAGTTTAACCCCGACGGTACACTTATCTAAATAACACAGATCAATCAACATACCTTTTGAGTAGATGGAAATGGCATTCCGGAAGTGATTCCGGATGCCATTTTTTTTTATTTTACAAGCGCCATGAATTGAATCACGCCTTCTCTTACGGAAGACAAACCAAACATAGCCGGATCGATCTCGTTGAGCGGTATCCAGTAAAGCGCACCCACGTCGTCCATTGCCCGGAGCGCTTTATAATCGCTCACCTCGCAGCGAAAGAACAGATCGATGGTGTGGATATCCATCCCCGAATAGGGATAGATGTTAGGAAGCGAGAAAAGGTAACGTACCGAATCGACCGTCAGCCCGGTTTCCTCTCTTACTTCGCGCGCCACCGCCATTTCGGCCGTTTCGTACGAATCGATAAAGCCGCCCGGCAAATCGAGCGTACCCTTGGCCGGATCTTTCGCCCGACGCGCTACCAGAAGCTCGTTACGTTCGTTCATAATAAGCGCCACGGTAGCCCCGCGGGGATTAAAATAATAGGTGAATCCGCAGCTTGCGCATTTTTTGGAAGCCGCGTTGTTTTCTTCGAAATGAACAGATCCGCATACCGGACAAAACCGGAATTTATGTAACGGATGAAGCTGCTCGGAGGTATTGTTATTCATATCAGAGTACTTTTGGTAAAGATTTTTTCGGTTAGAGGCTTCTCTATTTTCAGCCGTTTAAAGATACATTTTTTACATATCCCACCTAATTCGGATCGTATCTTATTTTAATTTTTTTCACCTCAGCGTGGCCGTTTGCCCGCGGGCAATTTGACTGCCGTCCGCGAAGAACCCGAACGCCGCTCGGGAGCAATCCAACTGCCGCTCGGGAGCGAACATCGGGTTCTCCGTGAACGACGTTCGGGTTGCTCGCGGACAACCAACAGGTCGCTCACGGACGAGAAGCACTTCTGCTACGATTAAAAAAATATATCGAGGTTATCCCTATTCAATCGGTACTTCAACAATCCGTTTTTATACTTTAAAAATATTTAATTATACTATTATTTTCATTTATTTTGCTGATTATAAAATCATCACACAATCTGCATGAAAGATACAGCATTCAAACTGTCGGCAACGTTACGCTCTGTTCTCGTTGGTTCTACAATAAAATCATATATGATGCCCCTCATTCTGAGCTTCTTTATTGTTTGCGGATTTCATTTCGAACACCTTTTTTTCTATAATCGACCTCTTCCTATCGCTGTGTTATTATTAGCGTATTTGTCATTCGCAATATTTATATTCTTTGTCAACCTGTGGCTGATTACCCCTCCTTCTTTTATACGATTCGGGTTAAGGCAAATTGGCAATTTTCTGTCGTGCCTCCCGGCCTTCTGGTTTAGGCATCCTTTTTATACGCTCTTTTTAACCAAGCTTCCTTTTTTGATTGTATTATACCCGGGTATTATTCCGGCCGATACGACCGGATCTATCGAACAGTTTCTTGGCTTAGGGGATTTGTCTGTACGCCTGAGCACTACGGACCCCTTTTATACGGCATCAAATCACCTGCCGTATCTGTATACGATCGTATATGGGGGAATCATGAAAGCGGGAATACTGATAGCGAATCAGAATGTAGCCTTTTTTATTGCGACACTCTTGCAAACGGCGCTATTATCATGGATATTGGCGTCTTTCATCCAATTCATCACTCAGCAGGACATTCATAAATATGCGCAGAGATTTCTGATCTTATTTTTTTCATTCAATCCCATTATTGCTATTTGGAGCGCTTCGTTGGTAAAAGATACATTTTTATCCATCATGATATTATGGTACGTTTTGGATTTGTTTCGAATTGTGAGCTCGAAAGGAGAGATACTGCGAAAAAGGTCTTTTCAATGCACCCACATTGCAGTATTATTCTTTTTTGCCCTTTCTAAAAATCAGTGTTTTTTGATTGAGGTGATAACCGGCATCGTCTTGTTGTATTTCTTTAGGAAAGAAATACGCCAGATCGCATATACTTATGGCTTTGCATCCGTTTTATATGTAGGCTTATGGCTTAATCTGTTTTTACCGTTTTGTCATGTTGCCCCTGTTGGAAAACAGGAAGTATTAGGAACGCTCTTTCAACAGACAGCGCTTTACTCTATCCGCCACGCCGATGAAGTAACCTCACAAGAGATAGCGCACATTGACAAAGTTTTGCCTTACGCACAACTAACAGAGCTTTATGATCCGGATCTTCATGACCCGGTAAAATTTAACTATCGGGTTACAATCACAAATGAAGAATACCGGAATTATTTTAAAAGTTGGTTTAATATGCTCGTAAAACACCCCTTTACATACATCGAATCTGTGCTACGGGGATGTTATGGCTTTTTTTACCCCTCCCAAAGGTTTCCGATAGCAGATATCGCCAATGGCATCAAACCGAATGAGTATCCCGGCCTATACGAGATTACTCCTTTCATGCCTCGGGAAAAATCAGGTCTGAGTTTTCTTTTACGTATCCCGGTTATCGGATGGTTCTTTACTCCCGGCTTTTTAGTGCTCCTTTTTTTACTTTGTACCTATCAAATTGTGAAGCATGGCAAAAAAGAGTGGATACCTGTTTTTATACCGGCTATCCTTTCTGTTTTAATTCTGTTTATATCTCCACAAAACGGATGTTTCCGATACATAATGCCTATCGGTTTTTTACTTCCTTTTTATATCACACTTCTTTTTGAACGTAAAAATAAAATTATATATAATAAATGAAAGAGATCGCCATTTTGATACCCTGCTATAATGAGGCCATTACGATTGGCAATGTAATATCCTCCTTTCGGGCAGTCCTGCCGGATGCTACGATCTATGTTTATGACAATAATTCTACTGACAACACAAGCGAAATAGCATTACAGGCCGGTGCAGTCGTACGAAAAGAGCCTCATCAGGGAAAAGGGAATGTAATTCGACGTATGTTTCGTGAAATAAATGCCGATTGTTATCTGATTGTTGACGGAGATCATACATATCCGGCCGAAGCAGCTCCTGATATGTGTCGGGAGATATTAGAAAACGGAGCTGATATGGTGATTGGCGACAGGCTGTCTACCTCGTATTACCAAGAAAACACACGATTGTTTCACAACAGTGGTAACCGAATCATGTGTAAGCTGATCAATTATCTGTTTCAGGCAAATATCTGTGATATTATGACCGGTTACCGGGCGATGAGTCCGTTGTTTGTAAAGAACTTTCCGGTATTGAGCCACGGGTTTGAAATTGAAACTGAAATGACGATTCACGCTCTCGATAAATCTTTTATGATTCGCGAATTGCCAATTACTTACCGCGACCGGCCCAAAGGGAGTTTTTCGAAATTAAACACTTACCGCGACGGCATGCGGGTGTTGTATACTGTCTTTACGTTGTTTAAAGATTATCAGCCGATGAAGTTCTTTTCGGGCTGGGCATTATTGTTGATTACGGTAGGAACATTGCTAATATTTCCGGTATTAACAGAATATTTTCAGACAGGACTGGTGCCCCGTTTTCCAACGTTAATTGCAGTTGGCTTCCTATTTCTGATTGCCATATTATTATGGATCTGCGGATTGATACTGGAAGTAATCGGAAAGAAACACCGCCAGCTTTATGAGTTGTTTCTAAATAGATAGAAAACAAAAAAGCCTGCATCACTGCAGGCTTTAAAGCTCTTCAGGCTGGGCTT
>JAVVPN010000056.1:14739-18922 GCA_036655755.1 Bacteroidales bacterium
GACCCCCTGATTAACAGTCAGGTGCTCTAACCAACTGAGCTACTGAAGAGTGTTATTTGCAATTCTTAAGTTTCGTCCCGTAAGGGCTTTCCTTATTTTGCATTGCAAAAGTAATGCGAGTTTTCGAATTATGCAATATCTTTGCAAAAAAAAATTTCAAATAAATGAAAGTACTGGGAATCGGCAATGCACTTGTTGATATATTAACGAATTTGGAATCAGATGCTTATTTCGAAAAAATGGGCCTGATAAAAGGTGGAATGAAATTGATAGAAGAGGAACAATTAATGAAAATAATTGGTCTGATTGAGGGAATGGACTCCAAATTAGCGAGCGGAGGCTCCGCTTCGAACACAATTGCCGGCCTTGCACGTATGGGAATTAATTGCGGATTCATCGGAAAAGTGGGATTCGACACCTATGGTAACTTTTATCGCGACGATCTTATCAATAATGGCGTGCACCCGTTGCTCACCGAAACGGACATGGCGTCGGGATGCGCGATGTGTATGATCACGCCCGACGGCGAACGCACAATGGGTACATACCTGGGAGCAGCGGCTTCATTGCACGCTTCCGACCTCGAGCTTGAAATGTTTAAAGGATATGATCTGCTGCATGCCGAAGGTTATCTGGTACAAGATCACGATTTAATTTTGAAAGCCTTCCGTCTGGCTAAAGAGGCGGGATTGAAAATATCGATCGACCTGGCCAGCTTTAATATCGTAGAGGGCGACCTGGAGTTCTTCCAGATGCTGGTGCGCGAATACGTGGACATCGTATTTGCCAACGAGGAAGAATCGTTTGCCTATACCAAACAACACCCCGACGAGGCGGTGGTTACCATTGCCGAACAATGCGAAGTGGCCATTGTTAAAAAAGGATCGAAAGGTTCTGTTATCAAACGTGGCGAAGAGATCGTTGAAACGGGCATCATGAAAGCAAACTGCATCGATACGACGGGAGCGGGCGATTTATACGCGGCCGGATTCCTTTACGGACTCACCCTTGATTTGCCATTGCTGAAATGCGCGCAGATCGGTGCCATCCTTTCAGGAAACGTCGTTGAAGTGATCGGACCGAAAATGGTGAGCAGCCGTTGGGAGGAAATAAAAGCAAAAGTTGACGCTATTATCGCTCAATAATAAAGGGAATTGCTTAATTTAGGGCCACCTATCGAATTTTTACGATGGGTGGCCTTTTTATAACTATACATACTATCGCATGATAAACAAGAACGGAAATAAACGGATGGGATGGGTAGCGGTAATGCTGCTTTGCGCCGTTGCGAGCATTTTTATGAGTGCCAAGCCGGATGAAAGAAACTTCGAAATCACCCGCAACCTGGATATCTTCAATACACTGTTTAAGGAACTCGACCTTTATTATGTCGATACGATCCAAACGGAAGAGGTGGTGCGTAACGGTATCAACGCCATGCTTTCGCAACTCGACCCGTACACTCAATATATCCCGGAATCGGAAAAAGAGGATTTCAACACCATGACCACAGGCGAATACGGAGGTATCGGATCGGTGATACAGCAACGCGATGGCAAGGTGATTATTTCGGAACCTTACGAAGGGATGCCGGCTCAGATCAATGACTTGCGTCCGGGCGACGCGATTCTGGAGATCAACGGCGAATCGATGATCGGTAAAACAGTAGCGCAGGTGAGCGAACGCCTGAAAGGTCCGGCCAATACCAAAATAACGCTCAAAATTGAGCGTGAGGGGGAGGCTCAACCGCTTATAAAAGAACTGACCCGCCAAAAGATCGTAATGAACGCTGTGCCTTATTATGGCATGATCAACGACTCGATCGGATACATATATCTTTCAAGTTTTACGGATAAAGCAGCCCGCGAGGTGCGCGAAGCATTGCTTGCGTTAAAACAAAACCCCGATCTGAAAGGATTGGTACTCGATCTGCGCAACAACCCGGGAGGGATTCTGGAAGACGCCGTGCAGATTGTAAACTATTTCGTACCGAAAGGCGAAACCGTACTTTCTACCCGCGGAAAGGTGAAAAACTGGGATCGTACGTATAAAACCACACAGGAACCGATCGACGCTACTATTCCGCTGGCGGTAATGGTGAATCGCGGATCGGCTTCGGCTTCCGAAATCGTCGCAGGTGCATTGCAAGACCTCGACCGCGCCGTTATTATCGGCGAACGTACGTTCGGGAAGGGATTGGTACAAACTACCCGCCCCGTTTCTTACAACGGCATGATGAAGGTTACTACGGCCAAATATTATATTCCGAGCGGCCGTCTGATTCAGGCGATTGATTACAGCCACCGTAATCCGGACGGAAGCGTAGGGCGCATTCCCGATTCGCTTACTCACGTGTTTTATACAGCCAACAAGCGTCCCGTACGCGACGGTGGGGGTATCCTGCCCGATGTACAGATTGAAAATCCGCAGGTTTCGAACCTGTTGTTGTATCTGATGCGCGATATGTTGTTTTTCGATTATGCCAACCAATATGCGGCGAAACACGAAACCATCGGATCGATCCACGATTTCAAACTGACCGATCAGGAATATAACGAATTTAAGGAGTTTGTAAAATCGAAAGACTTCACGTACGACCGCCAAAGCGACAAGGTACTAAAGGAATTGAAGAAGATAGCCGAGTTCGAAGGGTATTCGGATCAGGCAAACGAAGAATTCGCCGCACTCGAAAAGAAGCTGCAGCATAACATCGACCGGGATTTGGATAAGTTCCGTCCGGAAATCGAACAGATGCTTGCGCAAGAAATTGCACGCCGTTATTATTTCCAGAAAGGGGAGATTATTCAGACTCTGAAAAAAGATCCGGAGCTTGATAAGGCAATCGAGGTGGTAAGCAATAAGGCTGAATACCGTAAAATGCTGAATATACAGGAAACGAAATAATTACTATCAAATCACATTATGAAGAAAACACTACTTTATGCACTCGCGCTGGGTGCAGCCCTTCCTGTGATGGCTCAGGAGGAGAAAAAAGAGGAGCAGGGATTTGTTTTTACTACGGTAAAAGAAAATCCGATCACACCAATTAAAAACCAGAATCGCTCGGGTACTTGCTGGAGCTTTTCGGGACTTGGATTCCTTGAATCGGAACTGATTCGCATGGGTAAACCGGAAACAGATTTGTCTGAAATGTTCGTGGTATACCACAGCTATTCGGATAAAGCGGATAAATACGTACGCACACAGGGCACTGTTAATTTTGCCGGTGGTGGTTCATTTCATGACGTTCTTTATACGCTGAAGCATTACGGAGCGGTGCCTGAAGAGGTTTATACCGGTCTGAACTACGGCGAATCAAAACACGTACACAACGAAATGGACGGTTTGACCAAAGCGTATGTTGATCAGGTGATCACTACAAAAGGAAAACTTACTCCGGTATGGAAAAAAGGGTTCGACGGAATTCTGAACGCTTATCTGGGCGAACTTCCTGAAACATTTAAAGTAAACGGCAAAGAATATACACCGCAGTCGTATGCTCAGTCGTTAGGCCTGAATGCCGACGATTACGTAAGCATCACGTCATACACGCATCACCCGTTCTATACGCAGTTCGCGATTGAAATTCCGGACAACTGGCGCTGGGGCACATCTTACAACGTACCGTTGGAAGAGATGAGCGAAATCGCCGACAACGCGATCAACAACGGCTACACCATCGCATGGGGAGCAGACGTGAGTGAAAAAGGATTCAACCGCAACGGAACCGGTGTTTTGATCGACACAGAAGGGTCGGAGCTGGGCGGATCGGATGCTGCCCGCTGGTTAGGTTTGTCGCAGAAAGAAAAAGACGAAGAGATTCGTAAAATGACTGAATCGCCATGCAAAGAGGTTACCGTTACGCAAGAGAGCCGTCAGAAAGGTTTCGATAACTACGAAACAACCGACGACCACGGAATGGTGATTTATGGTATCGCCAAAGATCAGACAGGCAAGAAATATTACATGATTAAGAACTCATGGGGTGAAACCGGCAAGTACAAAGGTCTGTGGTATATTTCAGAACCTTTCTTCCAGGCAAAAACCATGAACTTCGTAGTGCACAAAGATGCGCTTCCTAAAAAAATCGCGAAGAAACTGGGTATTAAATAAACCATTATTCAGATAACGATCCTGTAAAATGCAAGAAGAGAGATCCGCACGTATTCAATTTATCGATTTG
>JAVVPN010000057.1:0-13961 GCA_036655755.1 Bacteroidales bacterium
ACGACCGATGGGTCTGACCCAACCACTGCCTCTGCTTTATATGAAGGTCCGATTACAGTTGACAAGAGCATGACCATTAAAGCGATTGCCGTATTGAATAATGCCGTTAGCGAAATAGCGTCTGCTGCTTATGAAATTATTCCTACCGGCTTGGCTGAGGTTATTTCGGAAGTTGCCGTTTATCCTACTGTCGTATCGCGCAACGGCCATTTGACAATCAAAGCGGCTGCCGATGCCAATGTGCAGGTTTTGAATATGCAAGGCCAGCTCATTAAGACATTCGTTCCGGACGATGCGGTGTACATGCTGCCGATGAATGAATTCACGCCAGGTTGCTACATGATCGTTATTACCGATCAGACGAATCTGCGTCGGGTTTCGCGTATCGTGGTAACAAACAATTGATAAGAGGTCTCCCTTAGAAAAGGGAGATACTTTTTGTGTTAATTTATATCCTGAAGAAGAACACCCCGGATAGTCGTTTTGAACTATCCGGGGTGTTCTTCTTCAGGATTTTTTTGTGCTTGTTACTTTTTTGTTATATAAACTTATTAAAAAACACCCTTTGTTTTGTTGGTTAAAGTGTTTATGTATAGCTGTTTATGTTTTTGAATGTAATTTTTTATTCATTTTTCTCATTTTTCGTTTAGTAGCTTTAATTCACTAAATGTATTATAGAGGTAAATCTTAAAATTATTAATCACAGAAAATCGATAGATGCCTTATTTTATTTAATCTAAACATTCCTGATTTTCGATAGCATCTGTTTATTCATCTTGATTATGTCAATCTTAAAATAATATTTAATGGAAAAAATTACAAGGTACAGGTTTAAGTATTTATTGATTCTATTACTTCTTCCAACTGTATTTGGTGTATCAGCGCAAGATCGGGTCTTAAATCTTGACTTTAAAAATGCCGCGCTAAGCCAGGTTTTAGATGAGATTGCTCGCCAATCTTCTTATTCGGTAGTATATAATGACTCGGATGTAAATTCAGCACGCTTGGTAAATATTAAAGCGAATCATGAAAAACTATCTACGGTCATGGATAAGATATTGGCTAATACCAATACCTCTTATGCTGTCCGCGACAAGCATCTTGTCCTTTTTAGCGGTGCCAATAAACCGGAAAATAAGCAAGCTCAGCAAAAACGAATCATAAAAGGTTCGGTAACTGACGAAAAAGGCGAGCCTTTAATCGGGGTGAGCGTATTGGTCGCCGGTACGATTACAGGAACAATTACAGACGTAGATGGGCTTTATTCTATTGAAGTACCCGGAAATAATTCAGTCTTAGAGTTCTCGTATATTGGTTATCCGAAAGTGCAATTATCAATTGCCGGACGTACTTCTTTTAATGTGGTAATGAAAGAGAGCGCCCAGCAATTGGGCGAAGTAGTAGTAACTGCAATGGGTATTGAAAGGGCAGCCAAATCGTTGACTTATGCTACCCAAACCGTAAAGGGTGCCGAATTGACACGTGCAAAAGATGCCAACTTTATTAATTCATTGCAGGGAAAAAGTGCCGGTTTGGTGATTACTCCAAACTCAGGAGGAGCCGGAAGTGCTTCTAAAATATTATTACGTGGTAATAAATCTATTATGGGGGCCAATAGTCCATTAATTGTTATTGATGGTATTCCTATGATTAATAAAGTCAACGATCAGTTAGGTTCAGATGGCGGATATGCGATGGCTTATTCCGCTAAGAGTGAAGGGAGTGATGTGTTGTCAAGTATTAACCCCGATGATATCGAGTCTATTACAGTCTTGAAAGGAGCCAACTCTGCAGCTCTATATGGTACTGCGGCAGCAAATGGTGTAATTATGATTACGACCAAAACAGGTAAAGAGGGTCATCTGAGCATCGATGTATCAAGCAGCAGTATGTTTGAAACGCCGTTGACTTCTCCTAAAATTCAAAATCACTTCGGAGCCAAATTTAATGACGATGGTACATTGCAGGGTACTTCATGGGGTAAACCTTTGAGTGAAATGACTCCTGAGCAGTTGGCTCGGCAAGGAATAACAAATGTTGGGCGGGATAATATTTCTGACTTTTTTAATACCGGAACGAATTTCTTTAATTCAATCGCTTTAAGTGGTGGTACAGAAAAGATTAAGAGCTATTTCTCGTATGGTAATACCACCTCCAAAGGGATTATTCCTAATAATAAATTTGAGCGTCACAATGTGTTGTTCAGACAGAACTATAATCTGTATAACAAAAAAGTGAAAATCGATTTGTCAGCCAATTACATTCACCAAGAAACTCAAAACCGTATTGGCGGAGGGACATTTTCAAATCCATTATTCAACCTATATCTCGCTCCCCGCAATCTGGATATGAATTATTATAAGAATAACTATGAAGTTCAGGGAGAATGGGATTCTGAAAAGGTAGGTATTCTGTATCCGGGACCTAATGGTATTGATACAGAATATAAGTCTGTAAAGTTAAAAGGGCCTATGCAGAACTGGTTTCAGGGCAGAGGCGTTTTGGGGGCAAATAATCCTTATTGGTTAACCAATAGAGTCGGAAAAAAAGAATTTTCGAAACGGTTCATGGGGTCGGTAGGGGTAACATACGAAATCTTTACCGGTTTTAGCGCCCAGGCTCGCTTCCGTTATGACCGTAACGAAATAAACACGGAGTCTAAAACCTATGCCACAACAATCGGACCTGTCGGAACAATGGTAGACCGTGGGCAATATGGTAGAGAAGATAAGTCTGAATTTAGCTTGTTCGCCGATTATTTATTGAGTTATAATAAGCAAATATCTGATTTTAATTTTACCGGAAATGTAGGTTTTAGCTTTGAAAAGAATAAAGGTGATTCATATTGGTCTTTGTTCTCTCCATTATATAAAGCGTATTATACCAAAATTGAAGACGTTCCTACAACCATAAACCATTTTTTGCCTGATACAAAAATCCTGGCGAATAGCTCGTATGGAATGAATAGTGATTGGGGCAAAGGTTTATTCGCTACGTTTTCGCTTGGATATAAAGGGATGGCATATCTTGATGCCAGCTACCGAATGGACTGGACACGAGCTTTCAGTCAGTTTGAATCAATCGGTTTTAAACCTTGGTTTGGCTATTATTCAATCGGGGGAAACGTTTTGGTAAATGAAGTCTTCAAAATGAATGAAGAGATTAATCGCTTTAAAGTGCGCTTATCGTATAGTGAAGTGGGTAATTCAATTCCAAACTCGTTTTATACATCCATGACCTTAAAACCCGAAGGTGGAGTAGTTGCTGTTGAAACAGCCGATTTCGATCCCCGTCCCGAAACGATGCGTTCTGTTGAGGCCGGTGTAGATTTGGGTTTGTTCAATAATGCTCTGGATTTGAACTTTACGTTCTATAATACGATGAGTTTAAATCAGTTCTTGCAAGTTGCTAGTTCTGTAGCTCAGGTCAAACCGATTAATACAGGAAAAGTACGTAACCGGGGTATCGAGATGACTGCTACCTATAACCTATGGAATGCGAATGGCTTTTCATGGTCCACTGGTGTAAACTTCTCTTACAATAACAATAAAATCATAGAAACATTTGAGCACAGACGTGATATTAAAAATACCATTGGAACAGCCGGTAATCTACATGTCAGATATCTGGAAGGTGGTTCTTATGGCGACCTGTATTGTAAAGACTTTACGCGTTACAATAAGTTCGATGAAGAGTTGGGTTTAGGAAAAGAGGGTGATATCAAATTAGATCCCAATGGTAACCCGTCAATGGACGCACGTGGCGGATATGAGCACTATCTAGGTAATATGAATGCGAAATACAATTTAGGATGGCATAATACCTTCAGATATAAAGGCTTCTCGTTGTATCTCCTTATTGATGGTAAAATTGGCGGTAAAGTGGTTTCATTTACTGAGGCTTATCTCGATGCCTATGGCGTGTCAGAACGCTCTGCAAATGCTCGTTTGTCCGGATTGGAGTGGAATGGTGTTCCTGCGGCGGTAATGCCCGATGGTAATCTGACTTCTGCCGAAAGTTATTATTCAACAATAGGTAGCCAGATATTCCCGTCAGAGTATATCTATGATGGTACCAACTTCCGTTTGAGAGAAGTTTCGTTAGGATATACATTCAAAAAACTGCCGGGATTCATTAAGATGGTAAACATCTCGGCTGTTGCACGAAACCTGTTTTTTATTTATAAAGATTGCCCTGTTGATCCGGACGTTTCCATGTCTACAGCAAATGGTCTGGGTGGAATTGATATTTTCAATTTGCCAACTACAAGAAGTTTCGGGGTTAATCTGAAGTTGTCATTCTAATTATACATATTATCATGAGAAAAAATATATTAAATACAAAAAAATGGTTCATCCCGGTAGTACTTACCTGGATGTTGGGAGGAACTTTTTTGTCCTCTTGTACCGATGAGATGGGATCTGTGGAATTGACGAAAGTTTCTGGATCTACCGATTCGGTGGCAACTGTTGATCTGGCAAAGGGTATGATGCTTGAAGCGTTGACGCTTGTACATGATGTCCGTGAGCATAAATACCAGTATCAGTTTAACCTTCATGTAGATGCATACAGCGGTTATCTTTGTGTAGCCAACAATCTGGAAGGACGTCTGCCAAACACCTTCTTTATGAATCCTGATTTTGAATCCGGTCCCTTGGCTAACTTTTTATGGGTTGCCCGTCAGGTGATACCCGTAATGAATTCTGCAGAGCAGCTTGGTTTCCCGGCATTGGGAGCGATGGCCAATATCCTACTTTGTTATTCAGCTCAAGAAATTACAGACGTATATGGGCCGATGCCTTATCTTGATTATAAAAGGCTAAAACAAGATCCTCCGATGACATATATGTCGGTACAGGATATCTATTATCAGCTTCTGAAAGAATTAAAGAATGCCTCTGATATCCTTTCATCGGCCAATCTGACTTCTGAACAGGTCGAAGCGATTAAATTTTTCGATAAAATAGCTGGCGGCGATATTAAGAACTGGATCAAATTCGCGAATACCCTTCGCTTGCGTATCGCAATGCACATGAAGAAAGCCGACCCGATTACCGCACAACGTGAAGCAGAAACTGCTATTAAAGACGGTGTGCTGCTGGATGGAGATATTGATATCGCATATAATACAAGTGGAGGGCGGCATCCGCTATTCGTGATTTCCGATTCATGGGGAGATACACGCTTAAATGCTTCGTTTGAAAATATCCTGAAACGTACTGATAGCCCGCTTCTTAGTACCTGGTTCGATGCGAATTCATCTCGTATTATCGATATCAATGGAAATGAAACGATTCGAGAACCAAATGCTGAATATCTAGGTATCCGTGCAGGATCTACGGTTTATAGCAAGAATGACCGTACAGACGCATACATGAAATTTTCAAAACTGGCAGGTGGATTCGCCAGCAAAAGCATCGCGTTAATGAAAGTGGCCGAAGCATTGTTTCTCCGAGCGGAAGGTAGCCTGTACGGATGGAATATGAACGGAACCGCCCAGAGTTTTTATGAAGCAGGTATTAAGAATGTACTGATAAATGAGCTTGGTGAGCGAATCGGTGCCATTAAATACCGTAGCTATATTGCCCGCGAATTACCAGAAGAGATTGTTTATACCGATTATTTCAACGCAAAAAACAATTTTGATGATACCAAATACATGGTGCAGGTTGGTAACAAATGGGATAATGACGATACGAATGAACGTAAATTAGAGCGTATCATGACCCAAAAATATATCGCCAATTTCCCGATGTCATTAGAGTCATGGACTGATATTCGTCGTACCGGATATCCGCGTCTGTTACCGGCGGTCTATGATGGCGGTGATAATTCCATCTCTGTTATCGGCGGTGGTATGATTCGTCGTATTCCTTTCCAGTTGGAAGGTTCTGTGTCGCGTGATGATGTTTTCCAGACCGGAATGCCTGCTTTAGGTGGTGACGGCGATTATCAAGGTACACGACTTTGGTGGGATGTTGATGCTCCTAATTTTTAATATGACTGAAATGAAAATAACAGCTGACTGCTACCTGTTATTCTTGTCTGATTTATATAACTTAAAATTAATGTTATGAAGAACAAAAAGTACTTTATTATGTCTCTTTGTCTCTGTACAGCTACGCTCGGTAACGCTCAGAATGCCGAAAGTGAAGAAATACAGGACGGTATCTATTTTGATTGGTCAGGCCAAACTCCGGATGAAATGCTCGAAGCATTTAAATCTGGCGGACCGGCAGCGATGAAATTAATGAAAGACCTTGAATTCAAGCGTTCTCACGTACGCGTAAAAGAGGTTATTACAAATCAGCAGACTCAGTTAGACCCGGAGCAGAACCCGAAACGATCTTTCTTCTTCAACTGTCCGATCGGTGCTACCGGATCTCCTAAAACCGGTATGCCATCTGATCGTTTCGATGATGATGTATTCAGTATGTGGCAATATGTTAAGATTCACGGAAACTGGAGTAATGAATGGTTTTGTGCTCCTGCCGCTTACGCAGATGCTGCTCATAAACACGGTACAGCCATATTGGGTACTTGGGGTATTCCTTGGGCCTGGTCATATACAGCTGGGTCTTCTAAAGAATCCGATTATAAGTCATGGTTCCTTGATAAGATAACAGAAAAAGATGGTACCGGAAAGTTCGTATATGCTGAACCGCTGATTGATATGTTGATGTATCTCGGCGTTGACGGTATCAACTACAACTCTGAATGTTACCTCAGAACAAAAGCCGACGATTTGAAAGCCTTGCATGAGGAATTGTATCGACTTGCTGCTACGAAAGGATTCAACTCTTTCCATATCGGATGGTATGATGGTGTGAATAACTCCGGTAATATGCAATATATTGATTATTTGGGGTATCACAATAACCAATGGTTGGCAAATGAAGAAACAAACGCGACTGTTTCAGACGCATTTATGCTAAACTACAACTGGGGAGAAACAAAACTAAAAGATACTGAGAAAACTGCAAAAGAACTGATGATTCCAAATGGGGCGTACGATGTGTATGCCGGTTGCTGGATCGTAGGTCTAGACAGACAGGCCTGGTATGCTTTCGATAAATACAAAGGAATCAGTTTGGCTTTCTGGGGTGAACATAAACAGAATCGTATTTTTCAGCACAGAGCCGGCCTTGATGAAAAAGGTATGCAGGTCAGCTATCAGGATCGCTTAGAGCGTATCTTTTCCGGGGGTAATAAAAACCCGAATCCTTCATCTCGTTTACCGATCAGTCTTCAGACGAATCTGGTTGATAATGACCTGGAGAAATTCCACGGTGTTTCCCGTTTCATCGCAGAACGTTCTACCGTAAGTGGAAAGCTGCCTTTTGCAACCAACTTTATCTTAGGTAATGGACGTTTTTATAACGTTAATGGTGAAAAAACATATACAAGCTGGTATAACCTGTCGGCTCAGGATATGTGTCCTACTTATCGTTGGCTCGTTGCAGACAATGCGGGCAACACATTGACAAATATAGCTCCGTCATATGATTTTGGTGAAGCTTGGATTGGCGGAACATCTTTGGCTCTGAAAGGTACTGCTAATGCTACCGCAACCAATATCCATTTGTATCGTTCTGATTTGACCGCCGGTGCCAATACTACGCTCCGCTTGGTTTATAAAGTAAAAGAAGCTCCGGTAGGAACCCCTTCTAACCTGAAGTTTATTTATCAGAAAAATAATGGAGCCGAATGGACAGAGGTTGCCGTTGGAAATACAACTGCTTCTGGATGGAATGAAGCAGGTATCCCTTTAAACGGAATTGTTGCAGGCGATAAGATTACTGCTATCGGATTACGTGTTCAGGCGGCTTCTGCCGTTAATAATTATGAAGCTTATATCGGTGAGCTTAAAATCTCAGACGACACTCGTACTGCTGTCAATTCTCCGGCTGATTTTTCTGTTGAGTATATGAACGAAACAGACAAACATATGGATGTTAAGTTCTTCTGGAATATGCCATTGGTGGGTGCTGAAAACCGCTTGGTTTATAATGACGAAGTGAACGTGGCTTATTTTGAAGTTTTTGTAAAAGAAAACGACAAAGAGAAACAGGTTGCACGCACTTCTGCATGGGCGCATTTCGTACCGCAAATCGCATTGACACCAGGGGCAAGCGAAATTCAGGTAGGTGTGAGAGCTGTTTCGACAGACCTTGCCACAAAATCGCCTATTGTATGGAAAACAATTCAACGCGATCCGAATGCTCCGGTTGAACCTGAAAAAGATTTGTATTGCGACGCAATCAATGATCCTCAGAGTGATGGTGTTGAAATTGCCCAGACGAACCGTTTCGTTGAGACAGCTACTACGACAGGTGCACTTAAAAATCTGAATTATTCCGGTACTGCTACCAAAAACGGATATATGGCTTACATCGATCCTGCAAATGCGATTGAAGTAGAAGCTGGTTCTCCGTTTACATTAAATGCTATCGCGAGCTCTCGTAACGATGGTATGAGATATTGTAAAGTGAATATTTATGCCGACTGGAATATGGATGGTGAATTTGATCCATTGACAGAAACTTGTGATTCTCAGGGTACAGACCGTGCCGGAGATGATCGGGTTGCGAATTTGGTATCTACAATCAACGTACCGCAAACTGCTGTAAATGGTATCACGCGTATGCGTCTGCGTTATTCGGATGCATGGTTCCCTCAGCCGGGTCCATGTGGTTTGGCTCAGAAAGGCTATACACTTGATTTAGCTGTAAAAGTAGTAGGGGGTGCCAACAGTTTAGGAAAAGTTGAGTCGAATGCTCCATCTTTCTATCCTAATCTCGTAGTGGATTATGTAACTTTTGTAAATGCCGAAAGAGTAACTATTTGTGATTTGAAAGGCCAGAAAGTTGCTTCTTTTGAAGGGGATAGCAGTGCAGACCTTTCTCATTTGAACAAAGGTGTTTATTTGGTAAAAATGGAAAACGGTGGTGTTACAAAATGTGAAAAAATGATTAAGAAATAAGCAGTCTCTTATAGATAAAATATAATTGCTTATTTTTAGCTAAGATAGAAATAGGGCTTCCACGTCTTTCTGACAAGGAATGCCCTATTTTTTAATATTGGGATATCTATTTATTCCTTTGATTCTAAAACCTTAATATATATTTTATGCTGAAACAAAGAATCTTGTTAGCGCTTGCTTTTATAATCTCATTCGTGCAGAGTTATGCTTCTTCTCTGTCCGATAGTGTGCCCGAACGTACGCTTTTGTTTGATATGGGGGACGAGGGTTCCCGCTTTTACCGTATTCCCGCATTGGTTACGGCAGCAGACGGCTCATTGGTAGTTATCGCAGACAAACGATGGGATAAAATCAATGATTTACCTGCTCATATCGATGTTATTTCGCGCAGAAGTGAAGATAATGGTAAAACATGGTCGAAACCGGTGTTAATTGCCGGTCATGATACAACGGTCGGGTTTGGCGATCCTGCCGTAGTGCTGGATGAAAAAACGGGCAATCTTATTTGTATTTTCTCTTCTGGAAATGGTTTGTGGCATTCCAATAAAGATAATCTGATGCGCATGAATGTTTCAAAGAGCACCGATAACGGGAAGACTTGGTCTGCTCCGCGCGATATCACCTCTCAGATTTATGGAAAGGAGTGTCCTGATCCGGTCAGAGCGGCCTGGTTTGGTGCTTTTGCTGCGTCCGGCCGAGCATTGCAGTTAAAGGATGGTCGGATTATGTTTGCCATTGCAGCCCGGCTTACTTCCGATTGGGGTGGACGTCTGAGTAATTATGCTTGCTATTCGGATGACGGGGGTGAAACCTGGTCGGTTTCGGAGAATGCGGCCGATCCAAATGGTGATGAGGCGAAGCTTATCGAATTGAACAACGGTGATGTATTGATGAGTATCCGTAATCGGGATAAAGGAACGCGTAAATTTTGTATTTCAAAAGATCGCGGAGTAACCTGGGGCGAATCGTTCCTGCATCAGGATATCCGTGAACCGGCCTGCAATGGGGATATCATCCGCTATTCTTCAGTAAAAGAAGGGGCGGCTAAAAATCGTATTCTTCATTCTATACCATTCGATCCTGTCATTCGCCAAAATGTGTCTGTATTGGTAAGTTATGACGAAGGTAAAACATGGCCGGTTAAGAGAACCATTTCTCCCGGACTTTCGGCTTATTCTTCTATGACCGTATTGCCCGATGGTACGATCGGTATTGTTGTTGAAGAGGGAAAATGGGACGACGGTCTGCCCGGAGAAGACGGTTTTAAACTTTGGTTTATGCGATTTTCGTTAGACTGGCTGGAGGCAACAGATAAAAACAACTGATTAATTCGCTAAGAGGATAAAATGATAACGGGTTCAGATTTAAAAAATAAATCTGAACCCGTTGTTTTTTTACGGAGTGTGCCGAAAGATTATTTTCGTAATGATAAATAAACCTGATTACCCTCTATTTCGTAGTGGAAACGTTTCGTTAGTTCGAGGATGGAAAGGATATCGGTTATGTTATTGTCTGTGAGAAACTCACAAGTAAAACGTTCTTGTTTTAACGCTTCGTCAATAAAATGGAAGCGGACGTCGAAATGTTTTTCAAAACAACGTGTAATCTGTTCCAGTCCGCATTGCTCAAATTTTAGTTTTCCATCCATCCATAACAATACATCCCGTGCCGACGGGGTATGGGCCAATGTTGTTTGCAGCGTATTTGTATTGACTTCCAGTATTTGTTCCGGCTTTAATATGATACTCTCTTTTTTATTATCAGGCAAATCCACCCGTACAGACCCTTTCAGCAGGGTGGTTACAATTCTGTTTTCCGAAGCTCGTGCACGTACATCAAACTTTGTGCCGAGTACCTGTACCTTGATATTCTTGCTGTGAACGATAAAGGGCGCGTTTTTATTATGTTCAACCTCGAAATATGCTTCTCCGCTCAGGTCTACCTGCCGTTTCCGGCTCCATACCGAAGCTTTATAAGTCAGTTCGGAAGATGAGTTCAGCCAAACTTTCGATCCGTCGGGAAGTACGAATTGCGCGCGCTGTCCTGCTGTCGTGGCTACAATGTATTTTGATGTGTCGTTTAGCGTGAAAGTTGCGAATCCAATCGTACATACTACTCCGGTTAAAAATGCCGCTAATGGAATAGCGAACCGTTTCCATTCCCAATGCCGTTGTTTAGGGGTAAAACGTTCCTTTTGAGCAATCGACATTTGTAACTTTTCAAAAGACTTGTCCACATCAACCAAATTCATTGCTGCGGCACGTTCTCCGATGAACGTGGTATAATATAATTGTTCGAGTATCTCCCGGTTCTGCGAATCTGCCTTACTCCAGGTTTCAACCTGGGCAGCTTCTTCTTTACTTAGCTTTCCGTCGAGATAGTCCAACAGCTTTATTTCATTCATAATGATTCCTACTATTCAATCTTATAATCTATTTCTGTCTTAGTAAAACAAATATGAAAGCAAATATACTAAAACAAAAAATATTTTTTATAAAATAAATTTGACAATAATCTGATTGTTAGATAAAGGTAGTAGATAAAAAAAAGCCTGTTTATATTATCTTTAATATATGGTATATCATTGTTTTATAACTATATTTCAGGGGTTTTGAATTCAATTGGATGTTTGAGTCGGTATCGGTTTCTTTATTTTGTAATATTGAAATAATAATTATTTTTGCCTAATATTTGAATATGAAAAATGCACAGCCTTACTAAACCTTTAGATATAAATGATAATAATAGGATAATATTGGCCTTGAAACAAAGTGATAAACTGGTTTTCGAGCACGTATATCGTTATTATTTTCGCGGATTATGCGCTTTTTGTACACAATATGTTTCACAAATCGAATCAGAAGAGATTGTCCAGGACACGATGATGTGGCTATGGGAAAACCGGGCTGATTTAAACGCGAATCTCACTTTAAAATCATTGTTGTTTACTATTGTAAAGAATAGGGCGCTCAACCGGATTAACCATCAGAAAATCAAACAAAGAGTTCATCAGGAAATTGTTGAAAAATATGAAAGTCAATTCGAGACTCCCGATTTTTACCTTGAAAATGAATTATTCCACCTTTACAACAATGCTCTATTGAAATTGCCGGAAGATTTTCGGCTGGTTTATGAATTAAACAGACATAATAATTTAACCCATAAGGAAATAGCCTTAAAACTGAATATATCACCACAAACTGTCAATTACCGTATAAGCCAGGTCCTTAAAACGTTGCGGGTAGAACTTAAAGATTATCTCGGAACGGTTCCTGATAAAGAGGAAAAAAAGGAGCGTCTTCAGAAATCCGTTGTTTTTTCGCTTTTGTTCTGAAGAATATCCGGATCGCTGATAATAAGCGTCAACAGCTGGATGTAACAGATATTTAGTCTGCTTCATCCAGCTGTTGATGCTTATTAAGAATCTGTTATTACCTATTTAGTCCACCGGTTCGAGCCGGCAGGTGAAATGGCGCATGATCGGTGCTTCGTGCGTAATCCTGTATCCTTTCGTAATCTGTTCGCTACGGGCCTTTATGTTGGCCAGCGCTGCGGCTACCACCCGGATATGATTGTCGGTATATACGCGACGCGGAATGGCAAGGCGGCAAAGTTCGAGTCCCGTAAAGCGGTTTTTGCGCGTTACCGGATCCCGGTCGGCAAGGATCGTACCGATCTCCACTCCACGGATACCCGCTTCGAGGTAAAGCTCGATGCAGAGCGTCTGAGCCGGGAACTCCTCTTTCGGTAGATTCGGAAGCAGCTTGAGTGCATCCACAAAGATGGCATGCCCCCCTGCGGGACGCTGATACGGAATGCCGTATTCATCCAGCAAGTCGCCCAGTAACTGCACTTGGTGAATGCGGGTTTCAAGATAATCGAACTCGGTGCTTTCGAGCAATCCGATCTGCAGTGCCTCCATATCGCGGCCGCTCATCCCGCCATAGGTCACGAACCCTTCGTTCATGATACAAACTACCGACGCTTTCTCGTACCATTCGGGGCTCCGCATCGCTACGAATCCGCCCATGTTTACGATACCGTCTTTTTTTGCTGAGATGGTCATTCCGTCGGCATAACTGTAAATTTCACGTACGATCTCACGGATCGACTTGTCGCGATATTCCGGTTCGCGTGTTTTTATGAAATAGGCGTTTTCGGCAAACCGGGCCGAATCAATCACCAGCGGTTTTCCGTATTCTTTAGCGATACGGCTTGCTTCGGCAATATTTTTCAGGCTTACAGGTTGTCCTCCCGCCGTATTATTGGTGATGGTGATCAGCACGAAAGGGATCTGGTCGGCATGCTCTTCGAGCGCCTTCCGCAGTTTTTCGGGATCGATATTTCCTTTAAACGGAATTTCAAGCTGCGTGTCGCGGGCTTCGTCGATCGTACAGTCGAGCGCAATCGCCTTGCGGCTTTCGATGTGCCCTTTCGTTGTATCGAAATGCGAGTTGCCCGGCACGATGTCGCCCGGTTTCACTAAAACCGAAAACAGCACGTTCTCGGCCGCCCGTCCCTGATGGGTAGGCAGAAAATAATCGAATCCGAAAATCTCCTTCACCCGTTCCTTTAATCGTAAAAACGAAGCCGCTCCCGCATAGCTTTCATCTCCCATCATCATGGCGCTCCATTGTTGCTGGCTCATGGCTCCGGTGCCCGAATCGGTCAGTAAATCGATATAAACCCGGCGTGCCGGCACGTTGAATAGATTGTACCCGGCTTCCTGTATCCACTCCATACGCTCTTCGCGCGTGCTACGGTAAACAGGTTCCACCATTTTGATCTTGTAGTTTTCTGCAAATGGTAAGTTCATGGTTTTCTCAATAAAAAGTTAATACCATAAATATAATTAAAAATTATTATATTAAACTATGTCGAATGGAAAAGTCACCATCACTTTCTCTAATCCCCGTTATTGCCTTTTTAAAGGAGCGCTCTTACCTTTCTGTTTCACTCGGGCGAGTCTTCTTTTTGC
>JAVVPN010000057.1:14061-18833 GCA_036655755.1 Bacteroidales bacterium
CATTCGACCCACTTGACCGGCAGCCTAAAGAACAGTCCGAGGATTAATGTGAAAATAGCGGGGAATAGATTTTATGTCTGCAACAGAAAGAAAACTTTATCCTATTATAAATTTAAGAAACGTTTTATATTTTTGCTTCCGGTAAAACACCATACTTAAATCAATCGATACATGAAGACAAACAGAAGAGAGTTTCTGAAGACCATGGCAGGAATAGCGGCTTTTACAGTGGTGCCGCGCCATGTGCTGGGCAATGGCTACATCGCGCCCAGCGATCAATTAACCAAAGGTATTATCGGAGTAGGAGGCATGGGAAGAGGACATCTTACCTATGGGGGCACGCGCCTGACAGCGATATGTGACGTCGATCGGAATCACATGCAACAGGGAGCGCGCCTTGTAAAAGATCAGATAGCTCAGTATTCTGATTTCCGCGACCTGATTAAAGATCCCAACGTAGATATAGTGCACATCGCCACTCCGCCCCATTGGCATGGAATCATGGCGGTAGAAGCCGCTAAGGCAGGTAAGGACATCTGGTGTGAGAAACCGATGACCCGTACCATTGGCGAAGGAAAACGCGTAGCCGAAGCGATTAACCAGTACGGACGCATGTTTCGCCTGAATACCTGGTTTCGGTTTACCGACCAGTTTTACGGATTGGGTACCCCTGTGAAGCCGCTTAAAAAGCTGGTGGAAAGTGGTATGCTGGGCTGGCCGCTGAAGGTGACCATCAGCAAGCATACGGGCTTCGACTGGAAATTCTATTGGGTGGGACAGGAGTCGCTGAGTGAGAAACCGGTGCCCGAAGAACTCGATTACGAGATGTGGCTCGGCCCGGCTCCCTATAAACCGTATAATCCGCACCGTGTGCATCAAACCTTCCGTGGTTACTGGGATTACGATGGCGGAGGCTTAGGCGATATGGGGCAGCATTATATCGACCCGGTGCAGTATATCCTGGGAAAAGACAATACCAGCCCGGTGAAAATCGAGGTGGATGCCCCGCAGCAGCATTATGATGCGGTAGGTACTTGGCAATCGATCACCTTTACCTATGAAGACGGTTGTCAGATCGTATTGTGGGGTGGCGATTACGGAGAGCCGAATACCCCTTACATCGCGGGCCCGAACGGCAATGTTTATAAGAACTTCGTGTGCGATATCCCCGACTGGCAGCGCAAGCTTGCCGCTTTCCCCGATCCGCTTCCGCAGCAAACCGATTTTATCGAATGCGTAAAGAACCGTCAGAAATTCGCTCTCAACGAACTTAACGGACATCGTTCGTGTACCATCGTGAACCTGGGCATTATCGCGTTGCGGCTTAACCGTACGCTCCACTTTGATCCGGTGAAACAAGAGTTTATCAATGACGAAGCGGCAAACCGACTAATCGATCAGCCGATGCGCGGTCCTTGGAGTATCTAATCAGCAAACCCTTAAAACAACATGAAAAAAATAATTATAACTGTCGGCTTATTGGGGATGCTTAGTACAAGCATGTTTGCTCAAATGGATGCCGCCCGCACGAATAAAACAAAACTTATCGACGCGCTTGCCGCCATGCCTGCCAAAGATTCGCCGGCCTATCAACTGGTGATGCAGGATCTTGTTTCGACAGGGGCGCAGGGTGCAGCCGAGCTTGCCGCTCAGCGTATGCAGGCTTCGGGCGAGATGCTCGTGAAACTGGATTATGCGCTCAACAGCCTTACCGGATTTGCCGCCCAGCTACCCGATACCGCTTATCAGAACCGCCTGCAGGATATTTACCAAAAGGCGATACAAACGGCGGCGAAGATTGAAACCGCCCGCTTTTATATGGGTTTGCTCAAGATTGCCGGCACAGACTACAGCGTGCCTTTTCTGAAAGGGTATCTTGCTGACCCGCAATTGTGCGAATATGCGGCGCAAACCCTCAGCACCATCGGCTCGCCATTGGCGGGAAGCGCGT
Organism: Bacteroidales bacterium; assembly: GCA_036655755.1. Lineage (GTDB taxonomy): Bacteria > Bacteroidota > Bacteroidia > Bacteroidales > JAUNSR01 > JAUNSR01. The sequence goes on from JAVVPN010000057.1 coordinate 16,013, forward strand.
TGCTGGAGGCGTATGCCGTTGCGCCCGACAAACTCAAAAAACACTTGATCATCGCCTTGGGCGAGATGCAGTATGCTCCGGCCGAATCGGCTTTGCTTACCGCTTATACTTCGCAGGGGGCGGATAATGGGGCGATTGCGTATGCTTTATCCCGTTGTGGTGGCGAACAATCACTCAATGCGCTTAAAAAAGCGGGTGCGTGGGAACCGGCGCGTGCGTTGGCTCAACGTATTTGTGAAAACGGAGGAGCAAGAATTACCGCCCGCACGGCTCGCGAGCTGATGAAGGAGGCCAATAAAACAGAGAATACGGCATTGCGTTGCGCGGCTTTTGATTTGCTCGTGATGAGTGTGCCGCAGGATAAATCTGCGCTGATTCTGGATGCGCTCAAAGAGAACGACCGTGAATACCGGAATCATGCGTTGCGTTATGCTGATCCGGCAGAGGATGCGAAACTGACAAGTGCGTTGTTGAAAAAATTATCGAAAGAAAAGGGCGACGTCTTGTTGGATTTGCTTTACTGGTGCGGCGATCGTCGGCTTACGGATGCGGTTGCGGTGATTGAGCCGCTGACCAAGAGTTCGGACGCGCAGCTTTCGGAACTTGCCATCCGCACAATGGGCCGGATAGGGGGTGAAGAGGCAATCGATAAACTGGGCGCGCTGCTAACCGATAGTTTGCAGGAACAGATTGCTTTGACGCAGGATGTACTCGCATATACACACGGCTCGCTGGGTAATTCGCTGATGACGAAATTTGCGCAGGCCAATCCGGAAGGAAAGTCGGCGATCCTTACATTGATAGCCAATCAGAACGATAGTAATTATGTAGCGCATTTCTTTGAAATGTGTAGCAGTGCGGATCCACAGGTGCGCCAAACGGCAATTTCTCAACTCGAAAATGTGGTGACACCCACTTCGTTGCCCCGCTTATTCAGCATGTTGCGCGGAAGCACACCTGCCGATCTGCCGGCAGTGCAGAATGCGGTGATCGCCGCGGTACGGATGATGCCGCAAACCGAACGGCTGAATCTGATTCAGACCGAAATGAGTCAAGACGATTCGAAAAACAGATCCCGTTATTACCGGGTGCTTACCGCCGCCCCGTCGGCAGATGCGATCGCGATGATTTGCCGGGGATGTGAGTCGGCCGATTCGGCTGAGGCAAATGCTGCGCAGGCGGCTTTGTGCGAATGGAATGGTGCGGAAGCAATCGATCCGCTTTATGCGCTTTGCGAGGCAGATACGAAAAGCTCTTCCTTCAATCGGTTGTGGGATGCCTATATGGATAAAACCGCTTCGGCCCGCTTCGCTCCCGAAAAGAAACTGATTTTCTTACGGAAAGGGTTGGAGATCGCTCAGACGCCCCAACAGAAACAGGCGGCTTTAAACGCGATTAAACAAACCAACTCGTATCTCGGCATCATAACCGCGGCTCCGTATCTGGATGATGCGGCAACGTGCGAAACGGCTTGCCAGACAATCATGCAGATCGCTCTCAATAATCCCGATTATGCGGGTGGGGTGGTAAACGACCTGTTGCAACGGGTAATGGCATTGCTCAATAACCCGGACAAAGGGTATCAGCAGCAGGCGATTCAGAAATACCTGGATGAAAACAAAGGTCGCGCCGGGTTTGTCGCCCTGTTTAACGGCAAAGACCTGTCAGGCTGGCAAGGGTTGGTTGGCAATCCGATCAGCCGCTCGCGTATGAGCGACGCGCAACTTAAAAAAGCGCAGCAAAAAGCGGATGAACAGATGCGTAACAGCTGGGTGGCGGAAGATGGCATCCTGGTGTTTAACGGGAAAGGCGATAATCTTTGTACGCAACGGCCATATGGCAATTTTGAAATGTATGTAGACTGGAAGCTCGACGAGAATGGAAGCGAACCGGATGCGGGAATCTATCTGCGCGGCACTCCGCAAGTGCAGATATGGGATACGGCCCGTGTGAATGTGGGAGCGCAGGTCGGTTCGGGCGGCTTATACAATAATCAGAAGAATATGAGCATCCCGTCGCAGGTTTCCGATAACCGAGTGGGCGAGTGGAACAGCTTTTTTATCCGGATGGTGGGCGAGCGTGTATCGGTGTGGCTCAATGGCGAACAGGTGGTTGATAATGTGATTCTTGAAAACTACTGGGATCGGGCGCAGCCGATTCCGCTGTTGGAGCAGATCGAATTGCAGGCGCATGGCAGCAAGGTGTATTACCGCGATATTTATTTACGGGAATTGCCGGCTACCGAAACGTACCGTCTTTCAGACGAAGAGAAGAAGGAGGGGTTTGAAGTTTTGTTTGACGGTGCCACCATGTTTAACTGGATCGGCAATACGCGCGATTATGTAGCGGAAGAGGGGTGCATCGCGCTTTATCCGCAGAACGGCGGTGGAGGCAACCTGTACACGAAGGAGGAATATGGCGATTTCGTGCTCCGTTTTGACTTCCAGCTCACTCCGGGCGCGAACAACGGTCTGGGTATTCGTACTCCGGCCGAGGGGGATGCCGCTTATGTGGGGATGGAATTGCAGATTCTCGACAACGAGGCGCCTGTTTATAGCACGCTCGAACCTTATCAGTACCACGGCTCCGTGTACGGGGTGATTCCCGCCAAACGAGGCTTTTTGAAAGAGAACGGCGAGTGGAATACGCAAGAGGTGGTTGCGAATGGCGATCAGATCAAGGTGGTGTTAAATGGCGAGGTGATTCTCGATGGCAATATCCGCGATGCTGCCGCAAACGGCACGATGGATAAGCGTGAACATCCGGGATTATTCAATAAAAAAGGGCATATCGCCTTTTTGGGTCACGGCTCGCCGGTGAA
>JAVVPN010000058.1:0-18404 GCA_036655755.1 Bacteroidales bacterium
CTCACGACAACCAATCTTTATTAACCTTAAATCTAATACCATGAAAAACACATTACAAATATAAATACAGGTTTTGAGTTTATCAAATATAGCCTATGCAAAAATGCTTTGCATTAAATATATTTAACTATAACACTAATCATATCCTATTATTTATATATTAGAACAAAATTATCAATTTTTGCGTTTATGAAATAAGTTGCTTATTTTCTTCTTTAAACTATCGATATGGTACAAAAAATTAGTATTCTGGGTACAGTAGACCTCAAAACATATAATGGAGTAGAGTCAGTATACGCCATTATTGAAGAATTGGCTGTTGCTGGTGTAAATGGGATTTGTTTTAGTATTCATACGAATAATGAACCTAAAATAGAGCCTTTTGGTCAATATGAATGGCAAGGAATTAAAAACTATTGTGAGGCTTTAAATATCGAATTTATCGGGCGTCCTTGTGCATTAGGCGCGGTAGAGTGTTTTGAAAAAATTGGAGTGCAGCGCTATAGGATAGCTGCTGAAGAAGTTGGAAACTTCCCTCTTTTAGAAAAACTGGCGCGCACCGGAAAAGAGCTTATTATTTCAGCGCCACCTGGATTAGATTGGGAATTAGAACGCATGGTTGAGTTTATTCAACCTTATGAAAATAATCTGATATTAATGCAGTGGATGCCTCCGTGTCCTTGTAATCCAAATGAATGGGGACTTAATCGTATTGAATGGCTTCATAATCATTTTGGCTATAAAGTAGGGTTATGCGATCGTTCTGGTGATTTATTTGCAAGTACTGCAGCAATTGCTTTGGGAGCCGAGTATGTTGAATTTCATTTTAATGATTACCCTGAAAATATCCGAAGACGTTTGGTAGAAGGTATTCGAAAAGTAGAAACTTCTTTACAAATACATCCAGGACGTGAAGATTATGGAATTCACATTGCCTATAAATCAATGTGCGACAGATCACTCATCATCAACAAAGACAAAAAGAAAGGATCAAAAATTCTATTAGAAGATATTGAGATAACTGAAAATTGTGCAGGTATTGATGTGTCCCGCTATGATGATGTTGTAGGTAAGTTTTTATGCCATGATATTCATAAAGGAGATCTTATTAATTGGCAACTGCTCCGAAACAATACAGAACTATGATTTATCTTACTACATAATTTCAAATCAGAATTTTTCTTTATCATAAATCCAAACGAATTGTTGATAAACCAAAATGAAAAAAGCGTTTTCAAATCAGTATGAAAACGCTTTTTTCAATTCTATGCATGCTTGTTTTGGCTTATTAAATTTCTTCCCAATAAAATGTTCTTCCTCTATATACATGACACTCCTCTTCCCACAAGACGGGAAGGCCAAATATTTCACGACTAATTTCATCTTTGATAATATCTGCTTTCGAAAGCCGACAGAAAGCCGGAGCTTGTTCTTTTACATTTATTTGATGAAGTCCATTTTTTCGTTTAATATAAAAAGGAGATATGATTTCATTTGGCAGCTCATCAATACCCAATTCTACATGACAGCGCATTTCGCCACCTGTATCAGGTTGGTGGTGTGTGACAAGAGATTTACGCTTTTCAAGAAATGAAAAGTTGGCATCCCGTACCGGATATCGGAAAATAGTATTGCTTAAATAACGTACTAGGGGATGATTTAAGTCACATGCTGTCAAAAACCATCCATTAGTTCCCCCTTTCATAACAGCTATATGCCATAAAGCCTTGTCAAAATGCATTTTAAACAAAGGCATACTAGCCCAGTTCATTTCCTCTATATGAGCTAATTGAAGGCAAACCGGAGTTGCTTCATTAATAATAAGAGGTTCCAATCCTGTCGGGAGCAATTTTCTGGCACAAGACGTTGCAACCTGCCCTTTCAGCTCGAGACTAATCTCTTCCCGGGCATTCAGATTAAAATTCATATGCAGTTTTATTTTAATTCAGATGGATTTTTAAAATGAAATATTACTTATTTAACGTCATTCAATCGTTTTTTGTTCAAAATACTCTAAAATATTCACTTAAATAGAGTTACAAAAACAATACTATTTTGACTACAAAATACGATTATCTCGCAACCATCTAATCAACAAGCTTTTCCAATCATCGTGATAATCAAATTCTTTATTATACCCCCACCCATGGCCACCGACAGGAAATATACAGAGAGAGGATTTAACCTTATTTGCTTTTAATGCTTGATAAAAAACGATGCTATTCAACGGAGTTACCACTACATCATCGTCACTCAACAATAATAAAGTTGGTGGTGTATTTTGTGTTACCTGCTTTTCCGCTGAATAATCATAAATATCCGTTTCTGTAAATAAATGGCCCAACAAATTACTTCGGGAACCTTTATGAGTAAGAGAATCCGTCATCGAAATAACAGGATAAAAAAGTACCATAAAATCGGGTCTTTCGATCCCGCGTAACCGAGTCCCACTCATAGCAGCAAGATGACCTCCGGCAGAAAATCCGGAAACACCTATTTTATCGGGATGAATATGTAATGAATCGCTTTTCTGATGAATCCAATTCATGGCAGTCTGTACGTCTAGTAGTGGAATCTCTTTATGTTTATTAGGCAGTCTGTATTTGAGTACAATTCCTGTAATACCTTCGGATGCTAACCATTCTCCTACCTCATATCCTTCATGCACAACAGCTTCTCTTATATACGCACCACCAGGGCAAATCAGCATAGCAACACCTGTATTTTTATGTTGTGGTGGAGAAAATACGATAATTTCAGGATCGGTTATATTATCCACACAAAACCCATCAAATCTTTCGGAATCAGCAATATCATTACTTTGGGGAGCACCTTGAGGATATATCTTTATAGGTACTGGTACTTCTTTAATGGCCATAACTGAAAAAAAGCAAAATGAACATATCAATGAACTTAAAAAAAAGCATTTCATTTTATATAGATATTAAGAATATAACGGCATTAAAGTATAAAAAAAGAGTGAACTATTTATTGATTTCTCGTGTTTTTCTTTAAAATCATATTTATCAGATAAACTAATTTCAATTTCGCCTACTATATTAATTTTGAGTTAAATTATGGGAATCAAAAAAGTTTGGATTGACGAAGGATGTATTGCATGTGAAAACTGCCAGTCTGTTTGTCCTGAAGTCTTTGACGTAACAGATACATGTCATATAATAAGCAATGCTGACTTAAATGAATATGTTGAAGGTATTAAAATTGCTGCTGAGCAATGCCCGGTTGAAGTTATAAAGTATGAAACCGACTAATTAAACCTATCGTAAAAATAACTCTATTAAAATAAAAAAAGTCATGCCAATAAAAAAAGTATGGATAGAACCGGGATGTATTTCCTGTGGAGAATGTGAAGAAATTTGTCCTGAAGTTTTTGTAATAACAGATGAATGCCATATTCGTGAAGATGCCGATATTACTAAATATACAGGGCCCATTGAAGAAGCAGCTGAAACATGCCCTGTTGAAGTAATAAAATACGAGAAAGATTAAATAAATAATCGGGGGAATATCCTGATCGATTTCTGAAAAGGATTGGTCAGGATATTTTTTTCAACTCATAAAAAGAATTTTCATAAAAGAACTTTTACTTTTGTCTCTTATGAGAAAATCTTTTATGCCATTGCTTATTTTAATAATTCTACTTTTATTTTTTGCCAATCTTGTATGGGGATCAGTTCATATTCCTATTGAATCTGTATTTGCTATTTTAAAGGGAGATATTGAACAAAAAACAACTTGGACTAATATTATATTAGAAGCCCGATTACCTCAGGCCTTGACTGCATTATTTGCCGGAGGATCATTAGCGATAGCAGGATTATTGCTTCAATCAGTCTTTAATAATCCTTTAGCCGGACCCTCTATTTTAGGTATTGATTCAGGCGCAAGCCTGGGGGTAGCATTAATAATGCTTTTTTTGGGAGGACCGATTGGCGCATTGCCAGCATGGCTGGATATCTCCGGCTATCTAACAATTATTTTAGCATCTTTTCTTGGGGCTGCTTTTGTATTAGGTATCATTATATTTTTTTCTACACTGGTCCGGAGTAATCTGATGTTACTCATTATAGGTATAATGGTAGGATATTTTACTTCAGCTATTATTTCAATTTTAAACTTCTTTGCCGATGAACAGGGTGTTTATGCATTTACGTTATGGGGAATGGGGGATTTTTCGTCGGTGAGCAAATCTCAACTCCCATTTTTTTGTTCTTTCCTGGCACTGGGTATGCTACTCTCTATTCTACTGATCAAGCCTTTAAACGCATTACTCCTAGGAGAAAGATATGCTGAAAATTTGGGAGTTAATGTCTTCAAAATTCGTTTATTACTATTGGTTGCAACAGGTATTCTCACTGCCGTGACTACAGCCTTTTGCGGACCGATTTCGTTTATCGGACTAGCAGTACCTCACATTGCACGGCTATTATTAAGATCCTCTAATCAAAAATTATTATTACCTGCAACTTTGCTTACAGGATGCGCAGTTGCTCTACTTTGTAATTTTTTAAGTAATTGGCCGGGACATTCCGGAATAATTCCTCTCAATGCAATTACTCCTCTTATAGGAGCTCCCGTAATTATTTATGTCATAGTGAATCAAAAAAGGATTCAGTATTTTAATTAACAACAACATGCCTACATATTCTCATTCGTCTATTTTACATGCACAAAACTTATCGATAGGTTATAAACGTGGTAAAAAAATACTCAAGCAAGTACATGAAAAAATATCCTTTGAATTGCATACCGGCAAATTAACATGTTTACTTGGCCCTAACGGAGCCGGGAAATCAACATTATTACGAACGTTAGGTGCTTCTCAACATCCTTTAAAAGGGGAGATCATATTAAACAATAAATCGCTTCATGATTATAGTGTAAAAGCTTTATCACAAAAAATAGGCTTGGTCCTTACTGAAAAAACCTATGCGGGGGCATTACGTGTTAAAGAGCTTGTTGCCTTAGGTAGACATCCTCATACCGGCTTTTTTGGAAAACTGAGCGCATATGATTATGCCATTATTGAAAAAGCGATGGCAGATACCGGCATTACAGAAAAAAAAGATGCTTATGTGGCCGAACTCTCCGACGGTGAACGCCAAAAGGCTATGATTGCAAAAGCATTAACCCAAGAGTCCCCGATTATTATATTGGATGAGCCTACTTCCTTTTTGGATATTATCAGTCGAATCGAGATCATGAATCTTTTACGAGAGTTAGCTCGGGCTCAAAATAAAGCCATTCTATTATCAACTCACGACCTTGAGCAAGCCTTGGTGAATGCTGATAAACTATGGTTATTGGCAAAAAACAAAGGTCTGTCATGTGGAAATCCAGAAGACATGATTCTAAATGGAAAGATTGATGAGCTTTTTGATCATCACCAAATCCGGTTAGACAAATTAAGTGGTACTTTCCGTCGAAAACAAAATAAATTCAGACCTATTAAATTAAAAGCGGATCCTGAATTTATATTCTGGACCCGCAATTTATTAAATCGTCATGGATATGAATTAGCAAAGCCTAACGATTTGCCTGTTGCCACCATTGAAATAGAAGGAAAATCAACAATCAAAATGATTACATCTGTAAACGAATTCCGAATACTCGATTCATTTGAGGCTCTCGATGATTTTCTGGATAATATCAATATTTGACTAATCGGTTAACACTTCCAGACCAGCTACAACCCAAACAAAAAATTTCGTCAAGGTCAAAGCCTTCAAGTGTTTCGTTTTCTCTGACCGGAATAATTGTATGATCGGCCAATACATAAATAAGCCTACGCTCATTCTGATCATTCTTCAGAAACAAATTTGATATTTTACATTTTGGGCAAAGTAGTTTTCGCATATCTTTGATTTAAAGAATAAATTTTTCAACGGCATACGCTACCCCATCTTCTTCATTTGAAAGTGTGATAAAATCAGCCACATCTTTCACCGGTTGTTTTGCGTTGGCCATAGCCACACCTAAGCCGGCGAATTCAATCATGGAAAGGTCGTTAAAACCATCTCCACATGCAATCATTTCATCCTTACTTAAATTAAGGTATTTTAATAACATCCGAAGGGAATTTGCCTTATCAATTGCCAACGGATTTAGTTCAAGATAAAATGCTTCTGATCGATAAATATTCATACGATCGCCATATTTATCCTGCATTTTCTTCTCCAGCAATGCTAACTCAACGGCATCACCGACAATTAAACACTTAGGAACGGGTTGCATAATCGCATTACAAAAATGATCTACTTTACGAACTGGCATTCGGGTCAACATGGCTTCATATTGTACATACTTATTATCAGGAGTTTCTGATATAATATCTTTACCTATATAAGATAAAATTTCCATACCATGTCGGCGAGCCATCTCATATGCAGGCGAAATCATCTCCATATCTAAAACAGAGGAATGTATTGTTTCTTTTGTTTTCCAGTTTATAATAGTTCCTCCGTTATAGGCAAGAATATAACCGCCGAATCGATCCAGCTCCAATTCATCTGCCAGAGGAACAATTCCATAGGTTGGCCGTCCGGATGCTAATACAATAATAGTACCCTGCTCTTGAGCCTTTATCAAGATATCCTTAGTGGCAGAAGTTATTTCTTTTTTATCATTTGTCAAAGTTCCATCCAGATCCAGGACAAGTATCTTATAATTTTTCTTTGTTTCCATATTAAAAAAATTGAGCTACAAAGGTACTCAAATTATCAAACGGATGAAACTCCCGAATCACGCACCTGCCTCAAGAAATCTTCTTTATAGCTTCTTCCTATCGGAATACGGCAATCTCCGATCATAACCCAATCCTTGCCTATTGCCGAAAGATATGTCAATGCTATTAAATACGACTTATGGATACGGATAAATTGGTCTGCAGGCAATTCTGTTGTCAATGAAGAAAAATTGCGTAACGTCATTATTTTTTTTGAAGTAGTATGAATTCGAAGATAGTCTTTCATTCCTTCAACATATAAAATGGATGACAATGCAATCTTTTCCAACCGATGTTCTGTTTTTACTAAAATATAAGACTCCTCTTCTTTTTCGTCCCGTTTTTCCATTTTAATTTCACGTAAAACTTTATCTACACCACGACGGAAACGATCAAATGAATATGGTTTCAAAAGATAATCGCTTACATTATATTCAAATCCCTTTAGAGCATATTCTTCATATGCCGAAGTAATAATTACTTTAGGTAATTTTATCAATTGCTCAAGCATTTGGATACCGGAAAGCCCTTCCATATGAACATCTAAAAACACAAGGCAATCAGGATTTTCTTTAATATAAGCTAATGCAGAAGTAGCATCAGAAAAAATATGCACCATATCCAACTCTGGACACCGGGTTATAAATGAAACTAATTTCATTCGTGCCGGTGGTTCATCTTCTACTATAATTGTTCGAATAACCTCTGTCATATATTATTTGAAATAAAGATTTAATACAGTACTATACATCTGATTTTTCTGTATAATTTGCAATTGATGCCGATTAGGATAAAGTAAACGCAACCGCCTTCTGACAAGTTTTAATCCCATTCCACCCTCTTTTGCAGCCGGGGTAATTGTGAAAGGAGTCTCTTTTATCGTATTTTCTGTCTGTAGTTTTAATAGACTACTATCTGTATCTATCCAAATTTTAATTGCATTATCATGTATTCTGTCCGCTGCATGCTTAAATATATTTTCAATAAAGGGCATTAACAACATAGGAGCTATTTTTATTGACTCATCCTGAATATTCGCTTTAAATGAAATAGCTGCTGGATTTTCCATTCGCAATTGTTGTAAACTTATATATTCTTTCAAATGATTAATTTCATCTATCAATAAAACCTGTTTCTGATTTCCCTGATAAGTCATATAACGAAGTAAAGATGAAAGTAGAATTACTGATTCTGAGGCTTTATCAGTATTATAAGTTATCAGAGCATCAATATTATTCAACGTATTGTAAAGGAAATGTGGATTTAGCTGGCTTTTTAAAAGCGCATTTTCACTTTGTATATTCCGTATATTAAGCTCTCGTAATCGCTCTCCTTTCACAATACTACCAATAGCATATAGAGTTAAGAATAAATCTAATAGAAGAAACAGATAATCTATATAAATATCTGAAGTGTCTCGCTGATTAAAAACAAATAAGATTCCTAATAAGAAGCCACAAGTGACTACCAGAAAACTACGGCCATACAGCGATAACAACTCTTTTTTAGTATAAGATTGTAACATATCCTCTCCATTCCATGCCTGTAAACGCAATATCTCAGAGAGCGTGAAAGCAACCAAACCAAACAAAACAACCAACATCACAGGAACTAACAAAAGCAGATAGACAAACTCAAGTCCCGATAGCATATAATGCATTAAAAAGTAAAGGATAAGGAATCCGAAGGAGAGAAAAATAAGAATTCGGAGAGATGCAGAAAAAATGCGGATAAATTGTTCTTTGTATTTCATCAATAGTGATTTTAAGCTATTACCCTCCCCTAAACTCCATGGATGCGACATGAACTCCTTACTTTTCACGTCGCACCCATTCAATCGAAATTCAGGTTCGATATATTGAATCTTAAAATTACAATTTAAAGGTCACAAAAAAAGTCGGTTCTTGCAAAAAGAATCGACCAACGCCATTTTTTTATCGACAAATAAAAAAGAGAACACGAATCTTACAAATAGGAATACACATTTATAATTTTAAAAATCACTTTCTATGAACCGACCAGAAAGGTTTTTGGAAAATTGTTTGCTCCTGAAATATTAAGAGTAACCTTTCTGGTTAGTTAATGGAAAAGGTCCTTTAAAAACCGTTAGGTAGTCTCTCTCTTTGCTGCTTTTCGATCTAACTTCAACTTTTATTAATCAGGCCAATCTATCAATTACCTCACTTTCTTCAATCTTTAATCGGTTATTAACCATGTGTAAACAGTTGCAGACTCGTGTTCAATATCGGAGAAGAATCTGTTATACCGTCATCTTGTCCTACTAAAAATAAAACACTCCCGAATCTCATTAGTTCGGGAGTTTAACTTTATAAAAAGTAAAATTAGTTTTTGTTCCGTTCTTTTATAATTACTCCCAAAAAGCGTTACAAGTATTCAAAACAAGTCAATAGGGAGGTTTCGGATTAAAAATAAAATCAATTTAATTACTGTTTCAATCTCAACTCTGCAAGATAAAGAAAATGATCATCCTCATATTTTTTATCACAAGTAAAACCATGCTGCGCAGCCAATTCCGCTAATGTATCAAAATCAATAAAAATCCAATCAAAAGATTCTCCTGCAAAAGTTCCATAGTCCATACGATACTGCATCTCTCCATAATAATTACTATTGAGATCAATCAATGCAGACCCATCTTCTTCCATAAAAAGATAAATGATATTTGAAGAATCCAACAGAATTTTTCCTCCATCATTCAGTAATTCTTTTGCCTTACTAAAAAATTCACCAAAACGCTCAATACGCTGAACAATTCCTATACCATTCATTAATAACAGAAGTGTATCATACTTTTCACCAGTCATTGAGAAATAGTTCTGTAATCTGACATCTTTGATCAATCGGCCTTTCATTACCTCAACCGCACCTTCCGATATATCAATCGCTGTTACTTTATGATTTCTCTGTTGTAGCCAAAGAGCATGATTCCCTGCTCCCGCACCAATATCCAATACTCTTCCCTGACATAAATCCAATGCTAACTGCTCTGCCTTAGGCATTTTTTCATAATCACGAAAAAAAGTAGCTATATCCCATTTTTCAGTATCGGCAATATCACTATAAACTGTAAAGCGCGCATTATGATTACCCTTGTAATACGCTAATAACCCTTTTCCGTAGGCATCTTTATCTTTTATTTTCTTCATCGTATATTTTTATAAAAGCGCCCAAAGGTACTTCCTATTTCGGAGAGATACAAGCATCTGAAACAGCGGCTCGATCCAGAAAACAAATTAAAGGGCCATCTATTGGATTAACATAATGCGCTGGATAGTTTATAACGTCAGGGGTTTGATGGAATAAAGCTGAAATAATTTTACTTTTCTCTGCCCCGGTTGCCAAAAAATACACATTCTTTGCCATATTAATCAACGGGAGCGTCATCGTTATTCGTAATTGACCCGAATCGGGTTTTCGAGTAACTTTATAGATAGGTAAATCAGAGCGATAATCGTCTGAATTAAGACAACTTTTGGTAATTGAATTACAAATATCTTCTTTATTGGGATCTGGCAACTCATCTCCGGGAAAAATAGATGCTGTATGTCCATCGGTTCCTATCCCTAATAAAATTAAATCAAAAACCGGAATCCCATTTTCCCAAGGGAGAAGTTTCCGAGTGACTTCTTCATAACGCATAACTTCCTCCTCCGGATTTGCCTCTCCATGGATTCGATGAATATGTTTTTCCATGAAAGGTAGCTTACTTATCAGATGGGTTACTGTCATTCGGTAATTACTATCTTTATCTGCAGGTGGCACACAGCGCTCATCAACCCAAAATAATTGAATTCTTTTCCAATCAATTTCATGTTCATACCTGTATGCCCATAAATCGAATAGACGTGCAGGAGTAGAACCTCCCGAAATAGCAAGATATACATCCCGTCCATGAATTGATTTAAAAAGTGCTACCATTGACTCTGTGAGAGCCTGACAAGAATCTGTAATATTTTCTGATATAACAATCCGCATAATACTATAATAAACAATAACTTTCTGAATTAGTAAGGTTTTTACACGGATTAGTCCAAGTACGACCATCCGTCATGAGTAAATCTGCTTCCGGAGGCCCCCATGTACCCAACGGATAACCATACAGTGGAATTTCAGGATCTTTTTCCCAGGCTTGCAGTACCGGTTCTATAAAACGCCAAGATGCTTCTACCGAATCTGTCCTCGAAAATAACATTGGGTCGCCAAGCATACAATCCAACAATAACCGTTCATAAGCCTCAGGCATAGACAGATGCCCCATTTCTTCATATTTAAAATCCATACTCACCTGCTTTACCTCAAATGCACTACCGGGCTCTTTTAAACCAAATTGCAATAGAATCCCTTCGTCTGGCAAAATCCGAATCACTAATTTATTACAATAAGTCCCGGCACATTGTTTTTCAAACATTTGATAAGGAGTTGCTTTAAAATGAATTACTATCTCAGATACTTTTGTAGGCATCCCTTTACCTGTACGAATATAAAATGGGACTCCGCTCCAACGCCAGTTATCTATAAATAACTTCATTGCTACAAACGTTTCGGTTCTAGATTCCGGATCAATATTTTTTTCTTCCCGATAACTGTTTGATTTTCCGAGGCTCGTAGTAATACCGGTATATTGTCCGCGTACAACATCCCGAACTACATCTTCGGTAGTCATAGGACGAAGCGATTCTAATACTTTATGCACCTCGTCGCGAAACATCAAATCATTAAACTGAGCGGGAGGTTCCATTGCAGTAATCCCGATCAACTGCATCAGATGATTCTGTACCATATCGCGCAAAGCACCTGCCATATCATAATACCCTCCTCTATCCAGCACACCCATATTTTCAACAGCCGTTACTTCAATATAGTTAATATAATTCCGATTCCATAATGGTTCAAAAATTCCATTCGCAAAACGGAAAACCAGTATATTCTGTACTGTTTCCTTTCCTAAATAATGATCAATTCTATATATCTGATTTTCACGAAAAATAGATGTCATTATTTTATCAAGCGCTAAGGCTGATTTCAAATCCCTCCCATATGGCTTTTCAACAATGATACGTCGCCAGTATTTTCCTGTACGTTCTTTTTGTAAACCTTGTTCGGCCAAAAATTTTGGAATCAGCGGATACATTGAAGGAGGTGTTGCCAAATAAAAAAGATAATTGGGGGCAATTTCAAGTTTTAAAGTTAACTCTTCTAATCTGTTAGACAACAAATCATACTCCCGCCCTTCCAACGTATTCATCTTAAGATAATAAACATTGGAAAAAAAAGGTCCTATTTTTGCTTTTTCATTAGAATTAACCAAGGTGTTTTCAAGAAGACTCTGTTCTTTATCCCGAAAAGATTCATCCGAAAAATTTGATCGTGAGACTCCCAAAATAGCAAATTTAGCCGGCATCATCCCTTTGCAATAAAGCCGGAAAAGAGCCGGCAATAATTTTCGGGAGGTTAAATCACCCGATGCCCCAAAAATAGCTATGATAAAAGGATCTGGTATTTTCATAGCTACAGAATTAAGATTGCCAATCTACATGATAAAACTGTCCTCTTGGAGCATCCGTTCGCTCAAACATATGTGCCCCAAAATAATCCCGCTGAGCTTGAATCATATTTGCAGGTAAAGTTTCAGTTGTTACGCTATAAAAATAATTCAATGCAGAACTATGTGCGGGAAATGACAGTTCATGTTCCATGGCTATAGATACTATTTTCTTCCAAAATGGAAGTGCTTTCTTCAATGCATCCATAAAGAACAAATCACCCATCAAAGTATTCAGTTGTGGGTCGCGTTCATAAGCCTCTTTAATCCGATCCAAAAAAACAGAACGGATAATGCAACCCGCCCGCCATATTGATGCGATCGCCCCATAATTAAGATGCCAACGATAATTTTCAGAAGCCTGTTTCATTAAATCAAATCCCTGTGTATATGAAATTAATTTAGAGGCGTACAATGCATTCTCCAATGCTTCCAAATGATTTTTATTAACTTTCATCGTAATTGTCTCACGTGGATAAGTATGAGCCATATCAACACGCAAATCCTTTCTTGCCGATAATCCTCGTTGGAATACGGCATCCGCAATTACGGTTAAAGGAATTCCTTCATCAAGCGCACTCTCTACGCTCCATTTTCCCGTACCCTTCTGCCCGGCAGTATCCAGAATCATATCAACCAAACACATGCCGTTTTCTTCTTTAAACTCAAGTACTTTTGATGTAATCTCAATCAGATAGCTAGACAGTTGATGTTTATTCCATTCAGCAAATACTTTTGCCATATCGGCATTGGAATAACCAAAGAGTTGTTTCAGCAGATAATAAGTTTCTGATATTAACTGCATATCTCCATATTCTATTCCATTATGGACCATCTTAACATAATGCCCCGATCCTCCCGGACCAATCCATTCACAACAAGGAGAGCCATCCGGCGCTTTTGCTGCAATTGTCCGGAAAATATTTTTCACTAAAGGCCATCCCTCTATCATTCCTCCGGGCATCATTGATGGACCCCAAAGGGCACCCTCAGCCCCACCGGATACTCCACATCCGATAAACAAACGCCCTTTATTACTCATAAATTCACAACGGCGCTCGGTATCTTTAAAGTACGAATTGCCTCCATCTATGATCAAATCACCAAAATCCATTAATGGATAAAGAGCCTCTATCATCTGATCCACAGGCTCTCCTGCTTTAATCATCAGGAATACTTTTCTGGGACGTTCCAATGACTCAATAAGTTGTTGTGCCGTATAGGTCGCTACAAAGTTTTTTCCCTTTCCTTCATTTTCCATGAAGTGTTCTGTCTTTTCTGGATGGTGGTTATAAACACTAACCCGATAACCATTTCGCTCCATATTGAGAGCAAGGTTCTCCCCCATAACAGCTAATCCGACCAATCCAATATCTGATTTCCTTTCCATATCGATTATGTTTTATCAGAATTATAACAATAAAACTTTCGATTGGTTTAGAAATCAGAAAAAGGATTCGTCGGATTAGCCGTATTTAAATATAGTTTATAAGATTATTGTAACAGAGATTTATAGTTGTCCACTCTCTGCTTTTCGAATCATATTTTCGTTGGCTGTGATATAAATTTCTACACGGCGATTTTGCGCACGACCACTTGCCGTAGTGTTATCAGCAACCGGTACATCAAATGCCAAACCTTCTTCGCTGATACGATTACTGTTAATCGCTTTCCCTCTTAAGTAATTTCCTACAGCCTGTGCACGTTCTTTCGAAATGCGAGCATTCACTTCCCGCGATCCTGTATTATCAGTATGTCCCTGAATAGTCAAGTCCGTATCCGGCATATCTTTCATCTTCGCAGCAAATTCTGCCAAGGCCGCTTTAGAAGCTGTACTTAAAGTAGAGCTATTTGTTGCAAATAAGATGCCACTTTCGAAGGTTACTTTCACCGCCTGAAGGTTATTCGCATCCGTCACCGTTTCAACAGTAGCACCCTGGATAGCTTCAAGCTCTGCTTTTTTCTTATCCATTTTTTTACCAATAAGAGCCCCTGCTCCGGTGCCTACGGCAGCTCCGATTGCAGCTCCGATTGCAGCTCCTTTGCCTTTTCCGATTAATGCTCCGATACCGGCACCCGCAGCGGCACCACTTCCTCCACCAATCATCATGCCTTTATCCATGTTACTTAAAGAACCACATCCGGTCAATAAAAACGATGCACATAATGTGTATACCATTAAACTCTTCTTCTTCATACTCATTAATATTTAGACAGATAAATATTGTTTTAAAACCAAAACAATACGAACTATTCACAAAAATAAGTTTCGAAATAAGATATGTGTCTTAATGATTTGTTAAAAGTATACTTTCAATTATATTTTAATTTGATTTATAAAAATAAAATATAATTTTCTAATCAGCGCGACTCATTACTAACTTTCCATGACGCAAGCCTTTTATTGCTGTCAGTTTATCAGATAATTCAGTCAACACATGTGCCGGACCCTTTACGGTAACAATGTGCAGACAAAAGTTTTCGTCAAGAAAATGCTGTGTAGAAGATAATATGTAAGTATGGTAATCTGATTCAATTGCCATAATACGATTAATCATGTCCAATTCATGTTGATCAAACATTAATACGATTGCGCCGGCTACAATATGATTGCACATCCATTTTTTTTCACTGATATGCTTTTCTACCAAAAAACGCAATGCCTGCGATCGGTTCGAAAACTGGTTTGTTGCAACCAATTCATCAAGCGAACTTAATACATCTGTATCAAGAGATACACCAAATCTTTTTACACTCATAAATATATAATTATGTATAAGAAACAACAGTAGTGTTAATTTGTTTTCGTTTTTACAAAGAAAAAAGAGCTTTTCTTAATAGAATTCATACTTATACATTAATGTCCTTACTTTACATTCTAAAATGGAGCTTTCTTAATAGCCCATTAAATCTTTTTGGCTGAATATTTTTCTGTACTTAAAGAAGATGATAAATTTGAGGGTTATAAATGATAGTTATTTTAATCAAAAAATAGATGAAGAATAAAAAGAGCAAATTAGTTTTTAAAAGAATTTTCACCTATTCTATAGGTATTACAGGAGGTATCCTAGCACTTCTTTCAGGTATTATTGCATTAACGCTACATACAGTCTTATCTCCCGAGAAACTAACTCCCTTAGTAATCAACCAAGCACAACCTTTTATAAAATCTCAAATTGCAGCAAGTTCTATTGAACTGACGTTTTTCAGTAGTTTTCCGGAATTCAAATTACATATTAAAGATGGCTACATTGGAGCCCCCCATGATACATTAATCCGGTTTGAAGAAATTGCAGTTGGCATAAGTCCATTAAAATTTCTTACAAAAAAAGAGATTCATATTGACGAAATTGCAGTTAGACAAGCTAATATTAAAGCAATTATTAATAAGAACGGTACTCCAAACTGGGATATCACAAAAACAGATTCAACCAATCAAACTGCTGATACCACACAAAGCAAGCCATTAGCCATAGAAAGTCTAAAGATCAAACAGATTGTTTTTGAAAATGTAGATCTTCACTTTACAGATTCTGTAAATCTGGTCCAATTTGACTTGGCAAGCTTTAATGCATCTTTATCAGGTGATTTTGGGAAAATAAATAATGAATTGGATGTTAAGCTTCATACCAATAATATCCGGTTCGAACAGGAAGGAAAAATACTTGCTAATCATATTGAACTTGGTGTTGAATCTCATGTAGAGCTCAACATCCCTGCTCATACGCTTAGAACCGATAAAATGGCCATCGAATTGAATGGAATCAAAGCTGGTTGTGCCGGGTCAATACAGAAAGACACGCTTCTTAATGAATACAATATGAATATTCATTGGGGACTAAATATCCCTTCTTTAGCAGATGTACTGAAACTAATTCCAAAATCAATTGTCAAGGAAGTTGAAAATGTAAACACTACCGGGGATATTCTTGTGACCGGTACATTAAAAGGAACTTACGGTAATGGTATATTTCCGATTGCAGATTTAAAAGCCGCCATTAACAACGGAAGTTTTCATTATAAAGGAATGCAATATGGGGTTGATCTGCTTGATTTGAATGCGAATGGTCATATTAACCTAAATCAAAAAGAAAATAGCGTTCTAAATATCACCAATTTCAAATTTAAAGGAGCCTCTTCCGAAATCCAGCTATCAGGATCAGTAAAAAAACTTCTTACAGATCCATTCATAGATGCTCAATTAAATACAAATATCGATTTCACTAGTTTGGCTAAAAGTTTTCCTCTCGAAAATGAAGTCAGAATGGAAGGCATAATCGAATCTAAATTAAAAGGTAAGTTTGCAATATCCTCTATTGCAAAACGTGATTTTGGCAAATTAGGCCTAGATGGATATTTGAAAATATCTGATATCAAATTAGAAAGCCCGGCAGACTCTTTCTTTGTTAATATAGAATCTGCAGGTTTAGCATTTGGTACCAATAAAACAAATAAAGACATTATTCAGAATGTAAATCTATTAAATGCTATTGTCGGTTTTGATGGCCTCGATGTGAACACGCGAATGGGAGTTGCTAAAATGGATAGTGTAAGAATGCAAGTCAAAAGTTCTCCTCTAAAAGATACAACTGCAATTGTAAATATGGAGGCTTCAATTGCGATGAAACACCTAACGGGCATAACCAAGGATTCGATCGGCATTCATTCCGGTAAATCTAAAATAGCGTTTAAAATAAAACCATCGCACAAAAACAAACTCATTCCGGTCATTGAATCAACGCTACAGTTCGATTCGATTTCACTCAATACTCCGACCGAACATGTAACCATGTATAAAGCCGGGTTCATTTTAAAAAGTGAAAAAGGGAACGAATATAAAAAACAGTGGATTTCAGAAGGCAAAATAGGATTTGGCGCATTAAAAGCTTGGACATCGACCCTGCCGTTACCAATTTCGATGCCACACTCCGCGCTGGTATTACAAAAAGATGAACTAGTTCTTGAAAATGCAGGAATCAGAATTGGCGATTCCGATATGCGTCTTACAGGAAAATTCAGTAATCTAAAAAAAGCTTTTCATGAAAATGGTATATTGAAAGGAGATTATACATTAACCTCTTCTTTTATTGATTGCAACCAATTGATTCAGGCATTAAAAATAACAGAAACCGATTCGAAAGAGACAGTTCAACCTATTGATAAAGCCAATGAGCATCCAGCTGACTCAATCGCTGTATTTGTTGTACCGGATAAAATTGATTTTACAATGCATACAAAAGTTGATAAAGTACAATTAGGACATATGACTATTGAAAATATCAACGGAGATATTGTAATGCGTAATCAAGCCATTGAATTGGAAGGATTGAAAATGCACACATTAGCTGCCGATATGATTTCTACGTTAGTCTATCGGGCAAAAGATGCCTCTTCCGCTTACACCGGATTCGATGTCCGCATGAAAGATATTCAGGTAGGTAAATTAGTTGAATTGATGCCGGCACTCGATACATTGGTTCCAATGCTCAGATCATTGGATGGTATTGTCAATTTTCATGTTGCCGCAGAAACAAATCTGAATTCCGATATGTCTCCTATCATTTCAAGTATACAAGCTGCAGCCAACTTGCGTGGCGACTCTCTTGTATTAATGGACGGTCAAACCTTTACTGAAATTTCAAAAATGCTTCGTTTTAAAAATAAAGAACGGAATGTTATTGATAGTATATCGGTTGATATGATTGTCAGAAACGGACAGATTGAAATTTATCCGTTTCGAATCACAATGGACCGATATATGGCTGCTGTAGGAGGTAAACATAATCTCGATATGAGTTTCAACTATCATGTTTCATTGCTGCAATCTCCTATCCCTTTCAAAGTAGGAGTCGATGTTAAAGGAAATATGGACGACTTCAAGTTCCGATTAACAAAACCTAAATATAAAGATATACATCAAATTACAAGAACAAGTCCTGTCGATAGTACATCAACTACATTACGACAACGGATTAAACGTGTACTTCAGAAAGCAGAATAATAATTCATTATAAAACCAAACAGGATTCATTCTCTATCATAGAATGAATCCTGTTTGGTTTTATAATGAATTGTGTTTTATCAAAAGCTAAATTG
>JAVVPN010000059.1:0-18033 GCA_036655755.1 Bacteroidales bacterium
ACCAACTTTTTGCAACACTATGTTCAATATTCATTCCGGAAGGAACTCCCCCATTCCCTGGGAATTTCACTTTATTGTAAGAATACATATCCCATACATGGCCGGCAGGATGAAGATCTGTCTTTTCAAACCCGCTCCAAGTCTTTCCTGCTCCACTTCCATATTCCAATCGTTTACCAACTCGGATAATTGTAAATAAAGCTGTTTTCAATTCTGCTGCAGCTTTACCGTCGGCTTTTTGATAATAACTGTCAATCTCTCCTTCTGACCCGTCCGGAGTTGAGGGAGTTTCAGCTTCATCGTTCAATATAGGTTCGTCACTCTTTGAGCAACTCTGGAATAATAAAAATGCTAAGAATAAATTTAAGCAAATAAACAAACGTGATTTTTTCATATTTAGGTTTATAAATTATTGGATTAGTAGTTTCTGATGTTTTACCAAATTCCCGGTTCTTACCTGGATAAAATAGATACCCTTATTTTCGATTTTTATTTTTTTTGTCTGACCATTTAATAGAGTCGCTTTTATTTGTTGCCCATCTATATTAAATATCTTTACTTCTGCTCTGTTTCCGATTGTCTCAATGTGGATTTGGTCCCCAACGGCAAATACCTTAATATCAGATGTTTCAATATTATTGATTGATGTAAAAACTTTAGTGCGTGCAACCATCTCTTTTGAAGCTGAAGCCCCTACGATATCCGGAGTAACACGATAATAATAGGTAGAGTCAGACTCGAGGCCACTAATTTGCAAGCGATTTGTATTTTCTATCCATTTTGGGAAACCTGATAATGCTATTTCTTCTGTGGCATTTCCTCCTGAATAAATTTGGGCTGTTGCTAAAAACAAGCGTTTATTTGCCTGAGCATGAAAAGATATTACACTTTCTCCGACCTCAGTTTTAAGACGTTGTTCATATACCTCGTAAGTATCGGTAAGTTTTATTTTACCTATTTCCACTCCATTTTGTTTAATCGTCACAGCTACATCGGAGTCTTTTGCCCATTTCTTTGCTGAAAAAATTAATTTGCCTCCAACCTCAAGATCCAATTTGGGAGAAGAAATATCTCCTGCCTTACTGCTAGTTCCAATTCTGATACCTTTTTTTTCACTATCATCTCGATATATATCATTGCTCGATTTCCAGCCTCCTAAATCAGAAAGAAAGGTAATATCTTCAATTAATACATTTTCATGAAAGACTTCCACCTTATTATACACTTCAAGATGAAAGCGATTTGTTTGCGAAGAGGATGTCCAAACAGCATCGAAAGAGGTAGATGTAATGTTTTCAGGAGTTAATACATCAAATTCTTCCGTAGCTACTGCATTTAGAAAGACATTCCGTTCTTTCACTTCATCTCCTGTAATAGTTAATGTCGCAGAAGCATCTCCTGCTTTAACAGGGTGGAAAGTGATCATTAAAGTTGTTCCTGCTTCAGCTTCTTCTTGAGAAATAAAGCTCTTTGAAAGTTCAAATAAGGCAGCATCTGCTCCTGACAAGGTAAATTGTAATCCTGATTTCAGATTTCGTCCCTTTATTGTCACTTCAAGCATTGATACCGATTCATAATGGATAGACTCAAAATTAAACTGAGTATTATTTGCCGGAGTTATAATTACAGGATAAGCAATACCTGTAAAGAAAAAAGGTTCTCCTTTATTTTCGCCCCACAAATATTCTGCCAATTCCGGATAATCGATAAATGGATTCCGGTTCTCTTGAATTTTATAGATCTCTGCAGCTCTGTTCAATTCTTTTTCACTGACAGGATCCTCTCTATTCCACTTTAATAATAATTCTGCAGCCCAAGGTTTTAACATTGGATATTTCTCATTATTAAGCATGGTTGGCGCTTGCGTACCGGTCCATTTCAAATCTTCATAGCATGTAAACATATACATATAGGCACGCGCGAAATCACCTTTGTACTCATCTAATGGTTCAAAGCTATTTCCGGAATATTCATTACCGAATGAGTTATTTCCGATTTTAAGCGATCCGACTGTTTTTCCGTCTTTAACCACTCCTAAGGGATAATTACTACGCGCTGAATTTGCGTTCGCATCCGAAGGATTCAAATGGTATAAATCTTTATAAGCATTATTCTCGGTACCACCCCACCAACTTTTTGCTACACTATGCTCGATATTCATTCCACCTGGGGCTTTGTTATCTGCATTGAAATAACGTTTCTGATAAGAATACATATCCCATACATATCCTTCCGGATGAAGATCGGTTTTTGCAAACCCACTCCAGGTACTTCCTTCCCCACCTCCATATTGAAGTCGTTTCCCAACCCGTATAATTTCAGAAAGCGCCGTTTTTAACTCTCCATTAGCTAAACCGGAAGCATCATTATAATAACCTTCCGGAACTTGTCCGCTGATTGAAAAGATATTTGATAATATCCCCCCTACAAAGAACAGGCTTGTTTTACTTAAGTACTTAAAAATATTCATTCCATTTATTTAAAACAAAGATTGCAAAAGTACATATCTTTTATTTTGTAAGTATTAAATTTTACAAAAAGGATATTCCTTATTGATTTTTTAGCACAATAAAAGAATAAAATTGTATTCAATGACATTTTTTATGTTGTTTGGCATGTTTTTAGGCTCTCATTTTCTATCTTTGCAAACCAATTTTAATCCATTTTAAACCCATATCTTCATGGAGCTTTTCCAAAACTCTTATTTTTCATTATTTGTAATTGTAGCATTAGGCTACATGCTAGGGTCGATAAAGATTAAAGGTGTATCCCTTGATGTATCGGCTGTTATTTTCATCGCATTATTGTTTGGTCATTTTGGGGTTGTGATTCCTTCCGATCTACAAAA
The DNA here is from genome assembly GCA_036655755.1 of Bacteroidales bacterium. GTDB lineage: Bacteria > Bacteroidota > Bacteroidia > Bacteroidales > JAUNSR01 > JAUNSR01. Next base: position 2,849 of record JAVVPN010000059.1, read on the forward strand.
CTTCGGTATGATCTTATTTATCTTTACAATTGGTATTCAGGCAGGGCCGGGATTTTTGGACTCCTTTAAGAGCAAAGGTCGGGATTTGGCAATTTTAACCACTATCTTAATTTTAAGTGCAGGATTAGTTGGTTATGGTTGTGGATGGTTCTTTGATATTGATGCTGCAACAGTTACCGGACTATTGGCCGGAGCATTGACAAGTACTCCCGGTTTAGCTGCTGCTATTGAATCGACAGGGTCTTCACTTTCTTCTATCGGATATGGTATTGCTTATCCATTTGGAGTTATCGGTGTAATTTTATTTGTAAAATTGCTCCCGAAATTGATGCGGACAAATTTACCTGCGCTTGAAAAGAAAATTGAAGCAGAACAAGTTGATCAGTATCCAGCTCTTTCTACACGAGTATTTCAGGTAGAAAACCAAGCGGTTCTGGAAAAAACAATCGGAGAACTTAAATTACGCACAATGACAGGTGCAAATGTATCTCGTCTGATGCATAATGATGATCCTACCTTACCGAAACCAACATCAAAACTTCGTAAGGGCGATTTTATTAAAGCTGTAGGTACAATCGATTCTCTTAACAAAATGGAGGTGTTAATTGGCCCGGCTGTTGATACAGATCTACCACTTAAAGAAGGATTCGAAATCGAACAAGTATTATTAACTAATACTAAATTGGTTAATGAAACATTAGGTTCTTTAAATCTATTCGCAAATTATGGAGCAACTGCTACACGCGTGCGCCGTTCTGGTATCGAGATAGCGCCTTCTGCAGACCTAAAACTTAAGTTTGGAGATAAGTTAATGATTGCCGCACCTAAGCAGGAAATGAAACAAATTGCGATGGTATTCGGAAATGATGATAAAGCTGTTTCTGCAACAAACTTCTTCCCTATCGCTGCGGGTATTGTATTAGGTGTTTTATTTGGTAAAATAAATATCGCCATTGGTGATGGTTTATCATTCTCTCCGGGTTTAACAGGAGGTGTACTTTTAGTTGCAATCTTATTGAGCGGTATTGGTAAAACAGGTCCTATCATGTGGACTATGTCGGGTAGTTCTAATACGCTTTTACGCCAATTAGGATTGATTATGTTCTTGGCCGGTGTTGGCACTTCTGCTGGTCAGCATATTGTTGCTACATTCCAACAACATGGCGCTTTGTTATTTATCGTAGGAGCCGCAATTACTCTTATACCGATGATTATTGCAACTCTCGTTGCTCATTTTGTCTTTAAGATGAATATCCTATATCTGTTAGGGGCTCTTACCGGTGGTATGACTTCAACTCCGGGACTTGCAGCCTGTGATTCTATGACTAAAACGAATCTGCCTACTGTAGCATATGCAACAGTTTATCCAATTGCACTTGTATTGCTGATTGTGGTAATTCAGATATTAGCTATCGTATAAATAATTCTTTTCTTATATAAAAAGACTGATTTCGGTTATGAAATCAGTCTTTTTGCGTTTATCAACCTTTTGTGGTCTATGATTGTTTAATATCAAAGAACTTAAATAAACAATCAAGTTATGAATCTTAATGTATCACCCGAAAAAACCCGTCAGATGGTCGAACGTTACAACAGTGATCCTGACAAAGAAACCTTGTCTCGTAAAGAGTATGCACAAAAATTGGCAAAAAATGACCCGCAATTTGTGCCTTGGTTATTCGATTTCGAACAAAATGAACAACGGTCAGATCTTTCAACAGGAATGACTCGTGAGGTAAATACAGCCTTCGATAATTGGATCGACATCTATCATAATTTTTAAATACTATTAATTATGTGGGAATGGCTTGTTGGTGTTTTGATAAAATATCCTGAAACGGCAGTTTTCCTAGCTGTGGGCCTAGGATTTATTATCGGACGAATAAAAATAGGATTTTTTTCTCTAGGTACGGTCGCTAGTGCTTTATTAATAGGTCTTTTATTAGGTCAGTTAGGCATGACTGTTCCCGGACCTATGCGATCTGCTTTTTTCTTGCTTTTCCTTTTTACGACGGGCTATGCAGTAGGTCCCCAATTTTTTCAGGCAATCGCAAGCAGTGGAATAAAGCAGGTACTTTTTGCCCTTACGATTTGTATTATCTGCTTCTTATCAGTGTTTGTCATTGCTAAACTTGCCGGATATAATGCCGGACAAGCAGGTGGTCTATTTGCCGGCTCACAAACGATTTCTGGAGCATTAGGGGTAGTACCTGAAACAATTTCAGGAAATCCGAATTATTCTCAAGAAACGAAAGAGGCTTACATCGGGTTTGTTCCCGTTGTATATTCGATTACTTACATATTCGGAGCTGCCGGATCTGCTTTTATACTAGGTATTCTAGGCCCTTGGCTCTTAGGAGGATTAAGCAAAGTTAAGCAAGAGGTAAAAGAAATTGAAGCATCCATGGGTGAACATCATGTTACGGATAATAGCCCTGCTATTTTCAATGCTCTACGTCCTGTTACCTTTCGTGCATATCATGTCTCTAATGAATGGTTCAATGATAGCGGACGTAAAGTTTCAGAATTAGAATTACTTCTGATGAATCGTGAAGATCGCCTGTTTGTTGCACGTATTCGTCATGACAATGTACTCTCTTATGTAAAACCGGATACTCTTATTTATCCTGAAGACGATATTGTAATTAGTGGACGTCGTGAATATGCAATGAATGCATCTACTGTAATCGGCCCTGAAATTGCAGATTATGAACTGCTTAATTTCCCGGCTGAACATTTACCGGTAATGATCAATAAAAAAACTGTGGCCGGAAAAACTGTATTACAGGTTTTATTAATGGACTATATGTATGGCGTAAGCATAAAAAAAATTACCCGTAGCGGAATGAACTTACGCGTACGCCCCGGAACAGAACTTCTAACTGGCGATATTATAGAAATTGCAGGTATTCCGTCAGACGTAGAGCGTGCGGCAAAGAAACTGGGTTATATAAATCGCCCTACCAATATCACCGATATTGTTTTTTTATGTCTTGGTATTGTTGCGGGTGTATACTTCGGATCATTAATGATTAAAGCAGGAAAAATACCTGTTAGCCTCGGTTCTAGCGGAGGAGTCCTTCTTGCTGGATTATTTTTAGGATGGTTACGTTCTAAACGCCCTACATTCGGAGCAATCCCAGATGCCTCCGTATGGTTAATGCGAACGCTTGGATTAAGTATGTACGTTGCGATTATAGGTATTGCAGCAGCTCCTAGTTTTTCTACATCATTAAGAGAAATTGGATTAAGCATTTTACTGTATGGAGCTATCGCAACCACAATTCCTCTTTTAAGCGGCATCTTCCTAGGCAAATATGTTTTCAAATTCAAATCGCCAATCACTTTGGGCTGTATCGCAGGATCCAGAACGAGCACGCCTTCTTTAGGAGCAATTACAGACCAGTTAAACAGCGATTTACCGACTATCGGTTATTCTTTAACATATGCTGTAGGAGTGGTTGTCAATCTTATTGGAGCATTATTAATCGTATTATTATTGGCTTGAGAATAAGATTCTTGGAGCATTACAGAATACTGCCGATGCATTTATGATTCGGTTATTGTAGTGATTTCCAGACTATCCGAATAATAAAAAATAGAAAAGGTCCGCCACGTATAGTAGCGGACCTTTCTCATATCCTTATTTATTATTTGGCTATTTACATTTGTAATCAAATTAATCGTTCATTGAGAGCAATAACTCTGTATTATTCCGTGTATTTTCCATACGTTTACGGATAAAATCCATTGCTTCCATTGAATTCATATCTGATAGATAGCGACGTAGAATCCACATTCGGTTTAAAGTATCTTTGTCTAATAATAAGTCATCTCTACGTGTGCTGGATGCCAGAATATCGACAGCAGGGAAAATACGTTTATTTGCCAATTTTCTATCAAGCTGAAGTTCCATATTTCCGGTCCCTTTGAACTCTTCAAAAATAACTTCATCCATCTTAGACCCCGTATCAATTAAAGCAGTTGCTATAATAGTCAAACTACCTCCATTTTCGATATTACGGGCAGCTCCAAAGAACCGTTTCGGTTTTTGAAGAGCGTTAGCATCTACTCCACCGGATAAAACTTTTCCTGATGCTGGTGCAACCGTATTAAAAGCTCTAGCTAATCGAGTTATAGAGTCTAATAAGATTACTACATCATGCCCACATTCCGTCATTCGTTTGGCTTTCTCTAAAACCATATCTGCTACTTTTACATGACGTTCTGCTGGCTCATCAAAGGTAGATGATATCACTTCTGCCTTTACGCTTCGGGCCATATCAGTCACCTCTTCCGGACGCTCATCTATTAATAGAATAATCATGTAAACCTCTGGATGATTAGCCGAAATAGCATTTGCAATATCTTTTAACAATACTGTTTTACCCGTTTTTGGCTGGGCTACAATCAAGGCTCTCTGACCTTTTCCGATAGGAGAAAACATATCAACAACACGGGTTGATATAGAATCATTATAACCTTTGGTAAGATTAAATTTCTCATTCGGGAATAATGGAGTAAGATGTTCGAACGGAACACGATCTCTCACAAATTCAGGTGAACGACCATTAATCTTCTCAACTTTCACCAAAGGGAAAAAACGCTCTCCTTCTTTAGGAGGTCGAATCGGCCCTTCCACTACGTCTCCTGTCTTTAAACCAAAAAGTTTAATCTGAGACATAGAAACATAAATATCATCCGGGGATGTAAAGTAGTTATAATCAGGAGAACGAAGGAATCCATAACCATCACTCATAATCTCCAACACTCCTGTCCCATATAAAATACCTTCAAAATCATACGGTTTTTCACGTTCTGGTTTTTCAGATCGAGTGACTGGTTGATTTGTTATATTATTCTGCGGAGTTTCTGGATTTGTAGTTGTTGCATTTTGAGCTACTTCTGCCTGTACACGATCATTTTGAGGTGGACGTTGTTGCTGATTTTGTGGACGAGAACGATTTATCTGGTTTTTTCCTTTAAAAGGGAAAAATGATTGGAATGCCTGCTTGTTTTGCTCAATAATCGTTTCATCTAACAAAGCATCCGGCTTTTCAGAAGGATTAATAAGATCTGGTGTTTCTTGAGGCTTTGGTTCATCTTTTAATGGATTCCGGAATAATCCGCGCGATCGATTTGGCTGTTGAGACTGTGGCTCTGGCTTCTCCTGAACTTTTTCAACATCTTTTTCCATAACCTGAGGCTCTAAAGTTATAGATTCAGAAGCATCATTAGTTGCATCCGTTTTCTGAACCATCGGTCTGATGCGAGGTCGATGTATCTTTTCTCCAGACACAGCTTCATGATTCACCTCAGGAACTTCCTCCTTTTTAACTGGTTCGGCAGTCTTTTCGGCTGGGTGAATAACCTCCTCTTTTTTAGGAGATGGAGTGTCGTTTTTCTTTGATTTTTTATTCGGCGTAGATTTTTTTTGATTTCCGGCCTCTTTACTTGATGGGTTCGGAGTCTCCTTAGATACTATTTTTTCAGACTGGCTATCAGTATCTTTAGCAACTTTTTCTTTTTTAGGTGCATTTTTAGGAGCACTCTTCATCTCTTTTTTATCGCGTGGAGAGTCTGTCCGTTTACGAGATGGTTTTTCTGTTTTTTCCTTTTCGGAGGCAATTTTTTTGCCGGCAAGATCAATTGCCTGTTGGTCGAGAATCCTATATACCAAATCTTCTTTTTTAAGAGAATCTATCTTCTTGATCCCCATATCTTTGGCGATTTGTTTCAGGTCCGACAACAACTTGTCGTTTAGTTCTATAATATTATACATTTGGATATGAAAAATGTAGTTTAATCTTCAGATATTTTTTATACACTCCAAGAGTAGCTCCGGAAAGCAATATAAAAAAATGAACAAATAAATTGATTGGGTTAAATAGCGAGAGATGTAGCCGGACTTATATGCCGGTGTAGTTTATTTCTCACAAAAATAATATTTTTTTTAAACAATGACGAATATTACTTCTGAAAAATGGAAATAGAATAATATTTTATTTTTCAGAAGTAATATCATATAACTTGATCATTAATACTTTCTTGGTAGCGGATGTTACACGATATCGGTTATCAGCTCGTTCGCTTATAATCCAGATTATCTGACCATCAGAACACAGTAACCAAGCCCGTTCTTTATCAGCCAACGAATATTTATGATCAGAGAAATAATCGCTCAACTTCTTCATCCCTCTCATTCCGAAAGGAACAAATTTATCGCCTTGCTCCCATTTCCGTAGAATCAATGGATAATTTAACTTTTCAGCATCAAAACAAGCGATATTCTTATCTTTTGGAATTACAAATCCCGGAAAGTAATCTAATAATTCAAAGCGCAATTCTAAAGGAACCTGAATAGCAGATACCCCTTGTGGAATTACGGTTTGATCCAATTTACTAAGATCTTCCCTGCGACTAATTATTAGATCATCTCGGTCTTTTACTATCCGATAATCCCCTGCGAAAAATTGTTTCCCCGATATTCCTTCCAATGAATTCCAGATATCCGAAATCATAATACTGCTTACGTCATACTCGCGCAACAACTCAAACAAAACAGATTTTGGAGCAATTGTTTGCTTCAAACCTGCTATCGAAATTAAAACATCTTCGTCTGCAATACGAACTATTTTATTTCTAATTTCGTGAATTGCATGACGGTAAATCTTATCGGTCTCACGCAAATACCCCATAGTACGAAGAATAGACTCGTTCGCATTCGGATTAATATCACGTAACATCGGTAATAATTGTAACCGTATTTTATTTCTCAAATAAATATCCTCTTTATTTGTACTATCCGTTATAAAATCGATGTTTCTTACAGCGAGATAATCTTCTATTTCTCTACGGCTAACAACAGACAACGGCCGAACCACATTCCCATTTATAGCATTGATTCCTGTTAATCCGGCGATTCCGGTACCCCGAAGCAAGTTTAAAAAAAATGTTTCTACCGAGTCATCCTGATGATGTGCAATTGCTATAGACTGAGCTTCTGTTACTTGCAATAATTCTTCAAACCATTCGTAACGCAGTTCCCTACAGGCCATTTCGATTGAAATCCCCTTTTCAGCTGCATATTCAGTGGTCTCAAACTCAATTTCTTTAAACGGGATGCCATATTCACGAGCTGTCATTCGAGCAAACTCATGGTCTCGAACAGATTCGTCTCCTCGCAAATGGAAATTGCAATGAGCTGCTATACACTTATAGCCCAATGTTATTAATACATCCAATAAAGCCATCGAATCAGCCCCTCCACTGAATCCTATTAACACCGGAGTCTCTTTGTCAAGCATTGCTGTCTCCTTAATAAAGTGCTCTACTTTATTTAATAATCGTATTTCAGATTCCATATTTAATTTGATTTTAACGTCCGAAACAGCTTTCACTGTATTTATCCTAAAAAATTGATTTAACCATGATATAGGCAAAATAATAGCATAATTCAAGGAAGGTGTTTCGCGTTTCCTGACTTAGAATAATTGTAGGGTAAGTGATTTTGGAACTCTTATTATTACTATAACAATCGAACGGACGTCTTGTTTATATTCCAAAATTAAAAATTCCTAGTTAAAACAGGTATATTCGAGAAAGGTTTTATTAAATTTGCACCATTAATTTGAAAAAGCCTAGCAAAATGATCGATAAAATTAAGTTGCTTTCGGCCGAGATTGATGGCTTAACAGCCTCTTCTGCTGAAGAAATTGAAGCCTTACGCATCAAATACCTTAGTAAAAAAGGGGAAATTAATCAGTTAATGGCTGATTTTCGCAACGTAGCTCCCGAAGATAAAAAAACTGTCGGACAACTGTTGAATGATCTGAAAGAAAATGCTCAGAATAAGATTAACACCCTTAAAGAGCAATATGCACAACAGGATCATGTTGATGATGGTATTGACCTTACCCGTTCTGCTTATCCTGTTCAGACCGGTTCTCGTCATCCGCTCTCTGTTGTTCGTAACGAAATTATCGAAATTTTCGGTCGATTAGGCTTTTCTATCGCCGAAGGTCCGGAAGTTGAAGATGACTGGCATGTTTTTGGTGCATTAAATTTCGCTGAAGACCATCCGGCCCGCGATATGCAAGATACTTTCTTTATCCAAAGTAATCCCGATATTATCCTACGTACGCATACGTCTTCTGTCCAAGCGCGCGTAATGGAGAATACGCAACCTCCTATCCGCATTATTTGTCCCGGACGCGTTTATCGCAATGAAGCAATTTCTTACCGTGCGCATTGTTTCTTCCATCAGGTTGAAGCGCTGTATGTTGATAAAAATGTATCATTCGCCGATTTGAAACAGGCACTCCTATTCTTTGCGAAAGAGATGTTTGGTCCGGATACGAAAATCAGATTACGTCCATCTTATTTCCCATTTACAGAACCATCTGCCGAAATGGATATTTCATGTAATATTTGTGGTGGCGAAGGTTGTCCATTCTGTAAACATACAGGGTGGGTAGAAATTTTAGGATGTGGAATGGTTGATCCGAATGTATTGGAAGCATGTGGTATCGATAGCAATGAATATAGTGGATACGCTCTTGGAATGGGTATCGAACGTATTACCAATCTTAAATACCGCGTAAAAGACCTTCGAATGTTCTCTGAAAACGACCAACGTTTCCTTGAACAGTTTGAGTCAGCGCATTAATATTTAAATATTACTTAACAATATTTTTTATAAAAAGCAGATAAATCAATCGGTCTATCTGCTTTTTGTTCGTAAATTAGAATACAAATCGGAGAATCCCTCCCAACCTATATAACGGAATAACTTTATTACTACAAATGCAAGAAAGTTTTAATCAATATCTTGAACAATCGATCAAGTCGCATTGGGATATGCCAGCGTTGACTGATTTTAAAGGCTCTACTCATTTATATAAGGACGTAGCTCGAAAAGTAGAAAAAATTCATCTCCTTTTTGAAGCAGCCGGCATCCAAAAAGGTGATAAAATAGCTCTTTGCGGTCGTAATAGTGCTAATTGGGCTATTTCATTTGTTGCAGTTGTAACTTATGGAGCAGTCGCTGTACCTATCCTGCATGATTTTAAACCAGACAACATTCACCACATCGTAAACCATTCAGAAGCGAAAATTCTTTTTGCAGGTGACAATGTATGGGAGAACCTGAATGAAGGCAAAATGGAAAATCTGTTAGCAGCTATTAATCTTACAGATTTTGAACTATTTACCTGCAAATCTTCAGAAATAAAACACGCTCGTTTACATCTGAATGAACTATTTGGGAAACGTTATCCAAACCGCTTTACACCTGCGGATATTTCCTTCCATAAAGATCAGCCAGACGAATTAATGCTTATTAATTACACGTCCGGATCCACTGGCTTCTCGAAAGGAGTTATGCTTCCTTATCGAAGCATTTGGTCAAACACCAAGTTTTGCCTCGACAATTTGGACTTCTTGAAACCTGGCGATAAAATTATTTCAATGCTGCCTATGGCGCATATGTATGGATTGGCTGTCGAAGTTATCCATCCAATCTGCAAAGGTTGCCATATTCACTTTTTGACTCGCACCCCATCCCCTAAAATCATTATGGATGCTTTTGCCGAAGTCAAGCCAAAACTTATCGTAGCTGTTCCTTTAATTATTGAAAAGATAATTAAAACGCGGGTATTCCCGCTACTAGAAAAGCCTTTGGTAAAACTAATGCTTAATATCCCATTTGTAGATCAACAATTATTAGGCAAAGTCAAAAACAAACTTTTTGAAACATTCGGTGGCAACCTGCAGGAAATGATTATCGGAGGGGCTGCAATGAATAAAGAGGTAGAACAGTTCTTGCGTCGTATCGAATTCCCATATACCGTAGGATACGGTATGACAGAATGCGGGCCGCTTATTTCTTATGCACCATGGGATGAAACTAAACCAACTTCTTGCGGCCGCATAGTAGAGCGAATGCAAGTCAGAGTAGACTCTGCAGATCCGGAAAATATTGTGGGTGAAATTCATGTAAAAGGATCCAACGTCATGTTGGGATATTACAAAAATGAAGAAGCCACCAATGCAATACTAAAAGAAGATGGTTGGATGAATACCGGAGACATGGGTATTGTAGATAAAGACGGTTTTATCTTTTTACGTGGCCGTAGCAAAAACATGATCTTAGGTCCATCCGGTCAAAATATCTACCCGGAAGAGATCGAAGATCAGCTAAACAATATGCCTTTTGTAAGTGAATCCATCGTTGTAGAGAAAGAAGGCAAATTAGTAGCATTAATCTACCCGGATTTCGATAGCCTTGACCGCGAAGGAATTCCTCATGACCGGATTGAAGAGAAAATGGAAGAAAACCGACAGGCACTCAACCCTCAACTACCGGCATATAGCCAAATTTCAAGAGTAAGAATCTACTTTGAGGAATTTGAAAAAACACCAAAACGAAGTATAAAACGATATTTATATCAATAAAAACTGCTTCAAATTATAAAAGCGAATAAAATCAGAATATACCCTGATTTTATTCGCTTTATTTTATTTTATCCTTCTATTCGATCTGTTTCAGATTGACCGGGCACGGCAAGTTGCTTTTTAGCTTTTACTCCAAGTTCTCGCAACTTATCCACCTGTGATAACAAATTCCCATTGCCATCATGCAATTGCCCCATTGCTTCTTGATAGCTTTTATTTACTTTCTCTATATTACTCCCCACTTCTTTAAACGTAGTGTAAAGAGTTACAAATTTATCATACAAGCGTCCTCCTCTTTCGGCTATCTCAATCGCATTTCTGCTTTGATTATCCCGCTTCCATAAATCCGCTATTAATTTTAGGGCGGTAATCAGATTTGTCGGACTGATCAATAATACCCGTTTCTCATAAGCGTATTGCCATAAATCAGGATTTGCCTGAAGGGCTACCATATAAGCCGGCTCATTTGGAATAAACATCATAACAAAGTCTAAAGAACGAGCATAATCCTGATAATTCTTAGTTGCAAGCTCATGGATATGACTTTTGATCGATAATAAATGTTCATTCATCGCTTTATCCGCTTCAGCCTTTGTTTCAGCTTCTGTAAAACGGACAAAAGCTGTAAGCGAAACTTTCGAATCGACAATAATGCGGCGATTATCCGGATATGCAATCATTACATCTGGCCGCATTTTTTGCCCATGTGCCCCAATAATCGGCTTCCCATGCTCATCTGTCATTGTTTCTTGAACAAAATATTCCCGATTTTTTTGTAATCCTGATCGTTCCAAAATTGTTTCAAGAATCATTTCGCCCCAATCTCCCTGTATCTTGCTATCCCCTTTCAACGCTTTAGTCAGATTGCGGGCATCCTCACTAATTTGAGCGTTTAACTGTACCAACTCCCGAATCTTTTCTTCCAGGCTGAATCGTTGTTTCGACTCTTTATCGTAAGTCTCTTCTACCTTACTTCGGAATTGAATAATATTTTCTCGCAAGGGATCTAAAATCGTACGCAGCTCACTACTATTCAATTCGGTAAAACGACGCGACTTTTCTTCCAGAATAGAATTCGCCATCAGTCGAAATTCATTTTCCATCTGACGTTTTTTCTCATCCATCTCTTTCTGAAATTGCATCTGCTGCTCTTTAAGAGAGTCATTACGCGTCCCCAATGATGCATTTTCTTGAATCAGTTCTTTTATTTCAGATTCCTGCCGCGAATTTTTCTCTTTTAATTCGTTGGTTATATGATGAATTGCAGAATACTTAGAACGCATTATAAAAAACAAGGAACCTCCACCAATGAAGATTCCTGTAACCAAACTAATCAAATCCATATATTTTATTCAATTATGAATTAAACTGTAATGCTTTTCCACGGACATTATCAACAATTATACCATTTTGATATGCGATATTACCGTTAACAATCGTGGTCTCAATACGATGATTAAAAGCAAATCCCTCAAATGGAGACCATTTGCATTTTGACAAAATTGCTTCTTTCGTAACCAGGGTTTTGGTATTCGGATCAATCAGAACCAAATCAGCATAATATCCTTCACGCACATATCCACGATCCTTAAGGTTAAATAAAGAAGCTGGTGCATGACACATTTTTTCTACCACTTTTGTCAACGGTATCTCCCATTGCAATACCTTTTCAAGCATCGTCAGTAATGAATATTGCACTAACGGTCCTCCCGAAGCGGCTGTCAAACAGTTACCCTCTTTTTCACTCAATAAATGCGGAGCATGATCGGTAGCAATTACATCTATCTGATTTTCGCAAACAGCTTTCATTAAGGCTTCCCGATCCGATTCTGTTTTGATTGCCGGATTCCATTTAATCCGATTACCATAAAATTCATAGTCAGCATCGTTAAACCACAGATGATGTACGCAAACTTCCCCGGTAATACGCTTTTCTGCAAGGGGTTTGTTCTCCAATAAAGAAAGTTCTTTCTTCGTTGACAGATGAAATAAATGCAATCGTCCCCCCATACGGGTAGCAAGCTCTACTGCTTCCGAAGAAGATGCATAGCAAGCCTCCTCACTCCGTATCAAGGGATGAAAACGAACAGGAAGGTCCTCTCCGTGAAGCGCTTTATATTTAGCAATATTCGCTTTGATAATCTCTTCTTTTTCGCAGTGTGTAGCAATCAGATAAGGCAACTCACTAAAGATACGCTCAAGTATCTTTTTATCATCAACCAGCATATTCCCGGTCGAAGACCCCATAAATACTTTCACACCACAAACTTTCGCCGGATCAATACGCTTCAGCTCTTCTATATTAGTATTATTGGCACCAATAAAAAAACCATAGTTTGCCACTGAAGTTTCAGCAGCTCGTTCATGCTTCCAGTCAAGAGCTTCGGCTGTAACGGTTTGTGGGTTAGTATTGGGCATATCCATAAATGACGTAACACCACCGGCAACAGCCGCCCGAGATTCAGAGGCAATATCCGCTTTATGAGTCAATCCCGGCTCACGGAAATGCACCTGATCGTCAACTACTCCCGGGAGAAGGTATTTTCCGGCAGCATTAATTACATTTGTAAACGCATTTTCAATACCAGGAGGCAGATCGCCCTCCCAAATCTGTTTAATTCGTTCTCCCTCAATTAGTACAGAGGCTTTCCTGCCTTTCCCCTCATTCACGAGAAAAGCATCCTTAATTAAGATATGGTTCATATTAATGTAATTGAGGATATTTTTTATTCCAACTTCCGGTTTTAAGCTTAATGACGCCAAATACGGCCTCTCCAAAAATACTTGAATTCATTTTTGATTCGCCTAATACACGATTGATAAATATGATAGGTACTTCTTTAATACGCGCGCCCATCTTATATGCTGTAAATTTCATTTCAATCTGAAAAGCATATCCTTTAAAACGGATCTTATCCAGATCTATTTTTTCAAGCAATTTACGCGAATAACAAACAAAACCGGCAGTTGTATCATAAATTTTCATTCCGGTAATAATCTGTACATATTTCGAAGCATAATATGACATAATCACCCGACTCATTGGCCAGTTGACTACATTAACACCACTTACATACCGCGAGCCGATGGCCATATCATGATTCTCTTCTGCACATGCCTGATAAAGCTTTAACAAATCATCCGGATTATGTGAAAAGTCAGCATCCATTTCAAAAATATACTGATAATCATGAGCCAACGCCCATTTAAAACCAGCTATATATGCTGTCCCTAATCCTTGCTTTCCGCTACGTTCTATCAAATGCAAACGCGACGGAAAAAGAGATTGTAATTGCTTTACAATAGCAGCAGTTCCATCGGGAGAGCCATCATCAATAATCAGAATGTGGAAAGGTTTGGGTAAAGAAAACACATAACGAATAATATTTTCTATATTTTCTTTTTCATTGTAAGTTGGTATAATCACCACACTATCCGATTGTATCGGATCACTCGCATCCTGCATCTCGCTTAGCTCATTCATAATAATATAGTCACGTAGTATTTTAATCATATTAACAGGTGTTCAAAGATAACAATAAATGAATGTCTAAGAAATGAATCCGGCAGGATACTATAACCTTTTACAACAATTAAGTCGATTCAATCATATAAAATCAAACAATATATAATGAAAAATGTTTATTAATATCAATTGAAAATATGGCTCACCCGATAAACCGTGGGGATTAAGCATATGGCTTCGTTAGTCCAAAAGGAAAAATTTCACATCAATATCCCCACTACTATAAATAAAAAAAAGCAATGGCAGAGAGATAACCCTCATTTCCATTGCTCTTTTTGAATTTAAAAAGCTTTTTACTTTTCCACATTCATCAACTCATGAAGCCTTTTCGGATCAAGATTCTTCGCGATAATTACTCCCTCTTCATTAAGTAAGTAATTGGCAAAGCCCTCTTTCAGACGAAACGTCTTGAATAATTCAGAGGAGCTCCCGTTCCGATCATGGTATTGGGTACTTCTTTCCAATTGGTCGAGACGTACGGTTTCTTCAAAAATAGCCGTACTCGCATCGAAATCGATCGAGACCAATTGAATGTCGGCGGGAAGTTTACGGAGGTGTGCAGCCAGTAAAGAATTCGACGCACGTGACGCAGCATCATAAGCTGCCCAAAAACTAACCAGGACTTTTTTGCCTCGGAATGCATCTAGTTGCAAACCTTCAACAGTAATAGAGGGTGCCTTATATCCCTCTGTAAGTCCTTCGCCGGGCATCGCATTCTTGTCTATAAAAGACGTAAAACAGAATACGATGAGTAGTACCGCAACCATCGACAGTAGTTTGTTCATATTGTCGGTTTACGGTTTGTACTAAGTCGTTGCCGTAATATATCTGGCGTCACGACCCCACTGATTTTCAGCAGTTAACAAAACAGTCATATCACATTTCCTGTTTGTCCAAATTGAAAAACCGGGGCAAATTTAACGTAATTTATTTGAATTTCCAAATTCCGCGATTTTACCCCTCAGAGCACTCCATTGAATATCTCATATTTTAGATATTACAATGATACAAACATTCAAGGTTTTTATTTTGTTCATTACTATTTTCAAAAACACAACTTTTGCAATCTTAGAAGTGTAAAACCGGATATTATTTTATAAGTTTGCATAACCAATATAAATATTTATATGGCAGAACAAACAGAAATCATATAAAACAAAATAACGGGTGCCGATAAGCCCGGATTGACTTCTGAATTAACAGA
>JAVVPN010000060.1:0-7143 GCA_036655755.1 Bacteroidales bacterium
CTGTCCTTTTTCAAAACCTTCTAGTTCTGGTTTTGTTTCTTCTGCGAAAAGTACATCGTAAGAAGGGTTGTGAAGAATCTCAACTGCACCTTCAATACCATACTTAGTCAAATCTAATGCCATAGTTTTTGAAATTTGATTGTTGTTATTACTATATATACCTCAATTTCTTTTTAAATAAGCATCATTTTTTCTGCATGCATAATCGGAATGAATATCAAATCTTATCCGTTTAATTTTGTGAATCGTATGCTTACGGGATATGTTCTATTGAACTGCTACAAAAATAGTATAAAAAATTAATGTCCCTACTCAATTACGGAAAAATTTCCACAATTGAATCAAATTTTCTATCAACCCCTTTTTTTTATCAATATAACTCCGATCTATATCAGTTTGCTAGCATTATGCTTTATATCGAAAACCGTTTGTAAACAATCAGTTATTATAACTAAAACAAGTGAGTTATAAAATTATAGATTAAGTGTACAACTTTATTTTTTTGCATTTTATCGCCTGGTAAACTTTATGATCAGAATGCAAAAGAGCCTTCTTTATCACCAAAATAACCTAACGGCTGTTTCTGTTTACGGGATAATGCGTAAATTAGCGAAAAATTTCCAATGAAAATTGTAGACTTTTCGAAAAGTAATTCTGTATTAAATCGGTTTGTCGCAGAGCTTCGCGATGTTCAGATACAGAAAGATCCGTTGCGTTTCCGCAGAAATATTGAGCGTATCGGAGAAATCATGGCGTATGAAATCAGTAAGGATTTTGAATATGCCACAGAGGATATTCAGACTCCCCTGGGAATTGCTCCAATGAATTTACCTCAAAGCAAAGTTGTCATCAGTACGATTCTTCGCGCCGGTCTTCCTTACCATCAGGGCTTCCTGAATTGCTTTGACCGTTCGGAAAACGCATTCGTTTCTGCTTATCGTAAATATACCGACGAACAACATTTCGACATTCATGTGGAATACCTTGCTTCTCCACGTATCGACAACAAACAACTCATCATTACAGACCCGATGCTGGCAACCGGAGGTTCGATGGAACTTTCTTATAGAGCGATGCTTTCAAAAGGGGAGCCGGAGCATATTCATGTTGCCGCAGTAATCGCGAGCCGTCAGGCTGTTGATTACATTGCACGCGTATTTCCACAGGACAAAACAACGATCTGGGTTGCAGCGATTGACGAAGAGCTCAACGACCACGCCTATATCGTGCCCGGACTCGGCGATGCCGGTGACCTTTGTTACGGAGAAAAAGAATAATCGGACGCATTCATTTTGCTCCAAAAAACAATATATGGCCCGGCAGAATTGTCCGGGCTATTTTTTTTACCAATCTTTTTCTCGCTTACCGGCACGGAGAGGTAAAAAATCAAAGAATGTAGATTTGATTTTTTGCACAAACACTTATCTTTAAAATTCAAAAATATCAGATTAAGAAATTTAATACCCATACGTAAAATGTCTGTTGTTATTCAGAAAATTTCAGGGAAAAAAGGATTACGTGATTTTGTACAATTCGGATTAGACCATTATAAAGGCAACCCGTATTTTGTGCCGCCGTTGATATTTGATGAGTTAGGAACCTTTAATCGCGAAAAGAACCCGGTATTTGATTTCTGCGAAGTAGTACATTTCATGGCGTATCGCGGGGATAAGCCCGTTGGCCGTATCGCCGGCATTATAAACCGTCGTTCGAATGAAAAATTCGGTAAGAAAGAGGCCCGTTTCGGGTGGATGGAGTTTACCGACGATGCCGAAGTGAGTAACGCGTTGTTTGAAGCGGTTGAGAAATGGGCCAAAGAGAAAGGGCAGGATGATTTGATCGGCCCGATGGGATTTACCGACTTCGATTATGAAGGGTGTCTGGTAGAAGGATTCGACCAGCTAGGTACAGCCTCTACCATCTATAACTATCCTTATTACAGCGAACACCTCGAGCGATTGGGCTTCCGCAAAGATGTAGACTGGGTGGAATATAAAATCTTTATTCCCGAAGGGATTCCCGACAAGCATATCCGCATCGGCGAGCTGGTGAAGAAAAAATACAACCTTACGGTGGTGCAGCCTACCGATCGCAAGAAACTGGTAAAAGAATACGGGCAGCAGATTTTCGATTTGCTCAACGTTGCCTATGCCGACCTTTACGGGTTTTGCGAGCTGACTCAAAAACAGATTCAATATTATATAAATATGTATCTGCCTTTGGTGCGCCTCGATTGCGTACGGGTTATTCTCGATGGCGACAATAAAGTGATCGGCTTCGGAATCGCCATCCCGTCCCTGTCGAAAGCATTGCAAGAGTCGGGCGGAAAACTATTTCCGTTCGGATGGTACCACATGCTAAAGGCCTTGCGTGGCAAAAACGATGTGATCGACCTTTACCTCGTAGGAGTTCATCCCGATTATCAGAGCAAAGGGGTCAACGCACTGCTGTTTACCGAGCTGATTCCTCAGTTTATTGCCAACGGCTACCACTATGCCGAAAGCAATCCCGAACTCGAAATGAACGAAAAAGTGCAGGGACAGTGGGATTACTTCGAGCGCAAACAGCACAAACGCCGGCGTGCCTATCATAAAATCATAGAATAATAATATACAGGAATATAGGGGAGGCTAATTAACCTCCCCTACGTTTTTCTAAGCTAAATATAATTTTTACCTTTGCCCCTTCTTAAAAAGCGCCTCTGTGAAAAGGCGGTTATCTCCTCATCCCGTGCATTTCGCTACACGCTATGATCTGATAATAATTTACTCAAGCAATCAGGTTGATTATAAATTAGACATACATAAGTATTTTAGGTAAAATGAAGTATCTCGAACCTCAGATTCTTACCGCTTTTAAAGGGTATTCTTTTGACCAATTCAAAAAGGACCTTATTGCCGGTATTATTGTGGGCGTTGTAGCCTTACCCCTCTCTCTGGCTTTTGCAATTGCCGCAGGCGTTTCGCCTGAAAAAGGATTGATCACCGCAGTTATTTTCGGATTTATCGTCTCGGTTTTCGGTGGCACCAAAACCCAGATCGGCGGCCCTACGGGCGCATTCGTAATGATCGTAGCAAGCGTATACGCTCAGTTCGGACTTTCCGGAATGATTGTCGCCTCTGCCATGGGTGGGCTCATCCAGATTATCATCGGAGGTTTAAAACTGGGTAATATCTTCAAATACATCCCCTATCCCATTATGATCGGGTTGAATACCGGTATCGCCATCTCCATCTTCTCGTCGCAGATCAAAGATGCGCTCGGACTGACTGCCGGCATAAATGAGATGGGCGAAACCATTCCGCTCGAACTTCCGGTCAATCTGTTAGACAAATGGGTTACCTATTTCCAGCATATTAACACGATCGATATTACTACGGTGCTTGTCACGGTGGCAACCATTATCATAATTCTGCTGGTTCCTAAGTTCCTTAAGAAATTTCCCCCTTATCTTTTTGCCGTAATCGTGGTAACGATTATCGCATACGTGCTGAAGCACTTTATCGGGGTGGAGGGAATCACAACCATCGGCGACCGCTTTTCAATCGACGGCTCATTCGCCATCTCCGATTTCCACCTTCCGCGAATGGAAGAGATCGAGCAACTGTTCCCTTCGGCCATTACGATTGCCGTGATGGGAGCCATCGTCTCGATCGTATCCTGTTCGGTAGCCGACGGGGCCACAGGCGACCGCCACGACTCGAACATGGAGCTGGTAGCTGAAGGGATCGGTAACATCATCACCCCGATCTTCGGCGGTATTCCCGCTACCGGAGCGGTAGCCCGCACGATGGTGGGTATCAGCAGCGGTGGCCGCACCCCGCTCGTAGGTATCATTCATTCGCTTGTCGTGTTGATGATTTTGATGTTTCTCGGATCGCTTGCACAGCACATCCCTACTGCCTGCCTTGCCGGTATGCTGGTGGTGGTAGCTTATAATATGAGTAACATCCCGTCGCTCAAATCGCTTATGCATAGTCCGAAATCGGATATCGCCGTATTATGGACTACCGTAGGGCTTGCCGTTGTCTTCAACCTGTCGGTTGCGGTAGAGGTGAGTATCCTGATGGCGGTATTGTTGTTTTTGCGTCGTGTAGCCGAAACATCCAACGTATCGGTATTGCGCGATGAGATCAGTATCCTTGAAGGAACCGACGTTACTACAGAGTCGGAAGATAAACTCGACGTGGCCAAAGGTGTGGAGGTTTTCGAAATCGACGGCCCCTTCTTTTTCGGGATGGCCAACAAGTTCGACGAAGAGATGCGCATCATCGGTGATAAACCGGTTATCCGTATTCTGCGCATGCGTAAAGTGCCGTTTATCGATTCAACCGGTATTCATAACCTCGAGATGTTTGTCAATAAATCACGCCACGAGCATATCCGCATCATCTTGTCGGGAGTACGCCCTAACGTGATGAATACCCTCGAAAAGAGCCACCTTGCCGAGTTGATCGGAAAGGAATATATCTTCGACCATATCAACGGAGCGGTAGCGAAGGCGAATCAGCTTGCATTGCAGGCGCGCGAGCAGAAAGAGCAGCAACACGCGCAGCACCTGCGTAATCATAAAGACACCACCGATATTCCGGAAGTATAAAATCAAGGCAGAAGGTTAGATATTGATGCCGGTAAAATGCTTCATCAGCCATCCGATGGCGAAGCTGGTAAATGCTACCGAGAAGCTGATCGCCAGCATCTCCAGGAATCGTTTCCAGAAGCTTTCGTCGCGGGCCACGGCATAATAGAAATTGAAGGTGGCGATGATGATGCTGGCGCCCAATAACGAAACCGCAAGCCCCGAGTATACGTTCTGAAGCAATACGAACGGCATGATCAGTAACGCAACCGTAACCAGGTAGGCTGACAAGGTATAGAAGGCCGCTTTGAGCGGATTCATCTTGCCTTTCTCCGCTTTACACGACATATATTCGGACGCACCCATCGACAACGCAGCCGCGACACCGGTAATCGCTCCCGCCATCGCTACGATCTGATGGTTCTGAAAGGCAAACGCAAACCCCGCAAGGGCACCCGTAAACTCAATCAGCGCGTCATTGAGCCCCAATACGATGGCGCCCATATAATATAAACGCTCCTCGTCAATGTCATTGATGAGGAGTTTTTCTTTTTCCTCTCCCTCTTCAATCTGACGGCGGTAGTCGGGATGGTGGCGCAACGTATCGAAGAGGCGTTGCTCGCGCTTCGAGTTATATTCCATCAGTTTGATTCCGAATATAAGGCCAAATATCCGGGCCAGCAGATAGAAGAAGATGATCTTGATACGGTTGGGGCGTAGATCCTTTTTTGTCAGCACTTTCATCGCATCATAATGCTCCCATTCTTTTGCGGAAAGCTCCATCAAAATCTTCTTATTCTCCGGATTTTGAGTAACCTTGGCCAGATTCTTATAGATAAAGACCCCGTTAAGTTCATGTTGCTGAAACGCTATCAGCTCTTTCTGAGAGATATTCTCCATACGGTTGCAAAATAAGAAAGCGCCGGTCACCCCTTTTGCAGGCGACCGACGCTTTAATTGTATTATATAAAGGGATTCCCTTTTTTATTACATTCTGTCTGGTACGTTGATACCCAATAATCCCATTCCTGTACGGATTACGCGAGCTACATTCTCAGAAAGAGCCAGACGGAAGATACGCAATGACTCGTTTTCTTCTTTCAGGATCGAGAAATCGTGATAGAACTGGTTGTAATCTTTCACCAGGTCGTAGATGTAGTTGGCGATAACAGCCGGGCTGAAATTATCTCCTGCATCTTTAACAACACTTGGGAACGAAGCAAGGTTCTGAATCAATCCCTCTTCTTTTTCAGAAAGGTTCAGATCGGCAGGAAGCTCGGTCGGGATAACGATTCCCATATCGGCAGCCTTACGCAATACCGAGCGGATACGTGCGTGTGTGTACTGGATGAACGGTCCTGTGTTACCGTTGAAGTCGATCGATTCTTTCGGGTTGAAAGTCATGTTCTTGCGCGGATCTACCTTCAGAATGAAATATTTAAGAGCGCCCAAACCAACGGTTTTCGCGATTTCATTCGCTTCTTCCGGTGTGCAGCCGTCCAGTTTACCCAATTCCTCCGAAGTTTCGCGTGCAGTCGAAATCATTTCGTCCATCAAGTCGTCGGCATCAACAACCGTTCCTTCGCGCGATTTCATTTTACCTTCCGGCAATTCTACCATCCCGTAAGAGAAGTGTACCAGGTCTTTACCCCATTTGAAGCCAAGACGGTCGAGCAAAATCGACAATACCTGGAAGTGGTAGTTCTGTTCGTTACCCACAACGTATACCATTTTGTCGATCGGATAGTCGGCGAAACGGATTTTAGCCGTACCGATATCCTGCGTCATATATACCGAAGTACCGTCGCCGCGAAGCAACAGCTTGTGGTCGAGTCCCTGCGGAGTCAGGTCGGCCCAAACCGAACCGTCCTCTTTCGTATAAAGAAGTCCTTTTTCAAGCCCTTCCAATACTTTGTCTTTTCCTTCAAGGTATGTTTGAGATTCGTAGTAAATCTTATCGAAGTCTACGCCCATCATTTTGTACGTTTCGTCGAACCCGGCATACACCCAGTTGTTCATCATTTCCCACATCGAGTAGGTATCCTGATCGCCGGCTTCCCAAAGGCGCAACATTTCGCGCGCTTCCGCCATCAAAGCAGATGCCGCTTCAGCTTCCTCTTTGGTCATCCCTTTCGCCTGCAATTCGGCAAGTTCAGCCTTGTAGTTTTTATCGAATAAAACATAGAAATCGCCAATCAGATGGTCGCCTTTCTTACCGGTAGATTCGGGAGTACATCCTTCACCCCATTTTTTCCAGGCAAGCATCGATTTGCAGATATGAATACCACGGTCGTTTACGATGTTGGTTTTCACCACTTTGTTGCCGTTAGCCTTCAGGATCTCAGAGATACTGTAGCCCAACAGGTTGTTACGTACGTGACCCAGGTGAAGCGGTTTGTTGGTGTTTGGCGATGAATACTCAATCATTACCAACGGAGAGTTATCGTCAGCCTCAGTCACACCGAAATGAGCCGTCTGATTGATCTGGTTAAGCATCTCCACCCATACGGCCGGAGCGATGGTCAGGTTAAGGAATCCCTTGATTACGTTAAATGCGCTGATGG
>JAVVPN010000060.1:7153-13877 GCA_036655755.1 Bacteroidales bacterium
AGCTTCAGGATTCTTTTTTGATACTTTCAGAAAAGGGAAAACCACCAATGTCAGGTGTCCTTCAAACTCTTTTTTCGTTTTTGAAAGCTGAATCTGTGCATCCTGTGGTTCAACACCATACAGGGTTGTGATGGCTTTCTTGACTGCTTCAGTCAATTTAGCTTCTATGTTCATATCGTTCACTAGTTTATATCTTTTTTATTTTAGGCAAAGATAATAAATGTCGTGGGTATTTTTGATATAACGGGGTATTCTGAATGTTTTTAATCCTTACCCCAAGGGTGAAACGTGGGCACGTCCCATCCCGTACGTGGGCGCGTCCCGCGCCGTACGCGCGTCCGTCCCGAACGGGACGCGCCCATGTACCGGTGCATACATGGGCGCGAAAGGACGAAAGATCTACTTTATTTTTTCGGAGAGATCGGTACCCGATTTAAACTTGACTGCTTTTTTAGCCGGAATCAGTATCTCTGCTTTTGTAGCGGGATTGACTCCTTTGCGTTCGCCTTTATCAATGATTGAAAAAGTACCGAAGCCTATCAGGCTTACTTTATCGCCGTTTATCAAAGCGTTTTCCACACAGTTCATAAAAGCGTCTAATGCTTTGCGTGCGTCGGTTTTACTGAGTCCTGTTTGCTCTGCCATTGAGCTGATGAGTTCTGATTTATTCATGATACGATTGTTTAGAAAAATAAATAAGGTTTTTGAATGATCTCTTTTGATTTTTTGATAAGTTTAATTAAATCTATTTAGTACAAATATACATATTAAAATAAATCGTTTCAACCAAAACGATACGTAATTGTTTGATAAATACGTGTTTCTGTATTCTTTTGCATCCGATTTATAGAATTTAAATCCTCATTTTACCAAATCTGCAAATAATAACTACATTTGTGGTAGAACCCTATTTTTTATATGTTTATATGATGCATACATTCCGTAGATTATTTTCCAATATACCCCCGGTAGTATTGAATTTGATTATCATCAACTGTTTATGCCTGTTTGCTACAACCGTATTTCAATCACGGGGCATCAATCTGAACTACCTTTTGGGGTTGCACTACTTTAGCGCGCCCGGCTTTAACGTGGTGCAGCTGATTACGTACATGTTCATGCATGCCAACTTGTCTCACCTGTTCTTCAATATGTTTTCGCTGTATATGTTTGGGCGTACGCTCGAACAAGTATGGGGCAGTAAGCGTTTTTTGATTTATTATCTGGTTACCGGTGTGGGCGCAGGCTTGGTGCAGGAAGCGGTATGGTGGTATCAGGTACGCGAGATGCTCTCTCACGAGGTGATTCAGCTGGGGCAATACTCTATCGAGCGGGCCGATTTCCTGATCAATTATCTGCCGGAATATCTGAATCGCGCTTTCCTTACGGTGGGAGCTTCGGGAGCGGTATTCGGCCTGTTGCTGGCTTTCGGGATGTTGTTTCCGAATGCGTCGCTCTATATGATGTTCATTCCGGTGCCGATCAAGGCGAAATTCTTTGTAATCGGTTACGGGGTGCTTGAGTTATTCCTGGGAGTGAGCAGCTTTAATGGCGACAACATCGCCCATTTCGCTCACCTGGGAGGTATGATTTTTGGCTTTATACTCATAAAGATCTGGAAAAAGCAGGATTTTGGAAATGGGAAATATTTTTACTAATCTCAAACGCCGTTATTTTCAGGGGAACCTGTTGTTCCGGCTTATCTTTATCAACGTCGCGGTTTTTGTAATCGCCTCGTTATGGCTGATTGTACACCGGTTGTTTAACGGCGACGGGTACGCATTGCTCCATTATTTTGAACTGCCCTCTAATCTGCATGTGCTGATGTTGCGTCCGTGGACGCTGATCACCTATATGTTTCTGCATACCGATTTTCTGCATTTGCTGTTCAATATGCTTTGGCTTTACTGGTTTGGCAATCTGTTTTTGCGCTGGTTTACCGAAAAGCAGCTTGCCGGAATCTATTTTATGGGGGGACTGTTCGGCGGATTGCTTTACATCATTGCCTACAACCTTTTCCCGATGTTTTCGGGAGTGGTGAACTACGCATATTTGCTGGGAGCCTCCGCTTCGGTGCTGGCCATCGTGGTAGCTACCGCCATGCGGGCGCCCAATGATGCTATCTACCTGATGTTTCTGGGAGCGGTAAAACTCAAATACATTGCCATCTTCGTGGTGGCGCTCTCGTTTCTGAATGTTATTTCGGATAATGCCGGTGGTAATATCGCCCATCTGGGCGGGGCTGCCTTCGGTTTCTTATTCGGTTATTACTATATGCGCGGACGTGATCTGACCAAATGGATCAATATGGCGATCGATAAAGTGGCAGACTGGTTTAAACCACGCCCGAAAATGAAAGTGCATCGGGGGAGCCGGCAGATGGATATGGAATACAATCGCAACAAAAAAGAGCGCGAGGCGGAGATCGACGCCATTCTCGACAAGATGAAGCGATCGGGGTATGACGGCCTTACTGCCGAAGAAAAGAAAAAACTCTTTAATGCCGGAAAAAATTGATGTATGCATTTTATCGGAAAACTATTTGATGGTCTGGTACTATTGATAAATCTGGTAGTATTGGCACTTTTTGCCTGTTCGTGCTATTCGGATCATGTATCTCCTCTCCAATCGATTTACCCTTCTTTTTTTGGAATCCTGTTTCCATTCTTCTTTTTGGCGGTGATCCTGTTTATCGTATATTGGGTTATCCGGCTGAAATGGTATGCCGTAATCAGCGTGGTGGTGATTCTGCTTTGCTGGGAGCCGGTAACCCGTTATCTGCCTTACCATCTGATGGAGGAAAAAGAGAATGCTTCCGATATCAAACTGCTTACCTACAATACATGCGGGCTGGGACAGAACGCCTCAAAAAACAAGGGGCGCGAGATGCTCGACTTTATTAACCGGGAGGATCCGGATATCGTTTGTCTGCAGGAGTACACCTTTTTCAAACGTCCCGACGGACTGACCGAGAAAAAAATTCGGAAAGTGCTTTCGCAATATCCCTACTATCATTACAACGCTGCTTCGAACAACTATAAGATCGGTCTTGCCATCTTTTCGAAATATCCGATACTACGCACGCAAGCCATCAATTACGAGAGCCTGTATAACAATTCGTGTCTTTATGAACTCGACATCAAGGGTCGAAAGGTTACGGTGATCAACAATCATCTGGAATCGAATCAGTTGTCGGTTGAGGATAAGGCGTTTTATAACGAAATGATCCGTCATTTCGATTCGGATAAGATTGAGGAACTGCGCACTACGCTGATTCATAAGCTGGCGAAGGCGTACCGCATCCGCGCCGTACAGGCCGATACGCTCAACCGCATCATCAACCGGCAGAAGAATCCGGTGATCGTATGCGGCGACTTCAACGATACGCCCATCTCTTACTGTTATCAGACGATACGCGGCAATCTGAAAGATGCCTTCCGCGAATCGGGTTTCGGCCCCGGTATCACGTATCATGAAAATAAATTTCTGTTCCGCATCGATCATGTATTACACAGTATCGACTTCCGGGCCTACAATGCAAAAGTACACCGTGTCAATTATTCGGATCATTATCCGGTCACGGTATCGTTGGCTTTCCCCGATAATGTTACAAAATAACAGAATTACACCCTATTTTATTGACAATTTGTTCTGATAGGTTATCTTTGTTTCATAAACAAAAGTTATATCTATGAAGAATGTTTTAATGACTTCGTGTATGGCAGCCTTAATGGTATCTTGCTCATCGCCGAAAACGGAAAATAATCCGTTCTTTTCAGAATCGAAAGCACCATTCGGTGTGCCTGTTTTTGAGGAGATTAAAAGTGAACACTACAAACCCGCTTTCTTGCGCGGTATGGAGGAACATAATGCCGAAGTTGAGGCTATTGTGAATAATCCTGCGGCTCCTACGTTTGAAAATACAGTGGCGGCGCTTGATTTCAGCGGCGATTTGCTGAAACGCGTATCGGGGGTATTTTATAACCTGACCAGTGCGGAAACAAACGACGAACTGAAGGCAATCAATAAGGAAATCTCTCCGTTGGCTACCGAGCACGACGATAACATGATGCTTAACGACAAACTGTTTGCACGCATCAAAACGGTTTATGACAACCGCGAAAATGAAAATCTGAATCCGGAGCAGTTGATGTTGCTGGATAAATATTATAAGAACTTCGTACGTTCGGGTGCATTGCTTGATGCGGAGAACAAAGAGAAACTGAAAGAGGTGAACAAGCAGATCGGTATGCAGTTTATCAAATTCTCTGAGAACGTACTGAACGAAACCAATGGTTTCAAACTGGTTATCGAAGATCAGGCACAGCTTGCCGGATTGCCTGACTGGGCGATCGCATCGGCTGCTGAAGAGGCTATCGCTTCGGGCGACAGCGGAAAATGGGTGTTTACACTGGCTAAGCCAAGTTTGATTCCGTTCCTGCAATATGCCGACAGCCGCGAACTGCGCGAGAAAATGTATCAGGGATATGTAAATCGCGGAAACAACAACAATGAGAACGATAACAAGGAGACAATTGCGGAGATTCTGCGCCTTCGTCTGGAAAAGGCGAAACTTCTTGGTTTTAACTCGTTTGCCGAATTCGCATTGGACAACCGCATGGCGAAAAATCCTGAAAACGTATATGCTTTATTGAATAAGATCTGGGCAAACGCGCTTCCGAAAGCGAAAGAGGAAGCTGCCGACATGCAGAAAATGATCAATAAAGAGGGTGGTAACTTTAAGTTGGCTGCCTGGGACTGGTGGTATTATACCGAAAAACTGCGTAAAGAGAAATTCAATCTGGATGAATCGGAATTGAAACCTTATTTCGCGGTTGACCAGGTTCGTGAAGGTGCGTTCATGGTAGCGAACAAACTATGGGGCATCTCTTTCACTGAGTTGCAGAACATGCCGGTATATCATCCGGACGTGAAGGTATTTCAGGTAAAAGATAAAGACGATTCTCACCTGAGCTTGTTGTATGTGGATTATTTCCCACGTGCAGGTAAACGTGCAGGGGCTTGGATGAACAATTACATCGACCAGCAGGTGAAAGATGGTGTTGAAACGCGCCCGGTAATCGTAAACGTAGGCAACTTCTCGAAACCGGTAGGCGATACGCCTTCATTATTGAATATGGACGAGGTGCAGACGCTGTTTCATGAATTCGGCCACGCGCTTCACGGTATGTTGACCAAATGTACTTATCCTTCAATCAGCGGTACTTCGGTAGCACGCGATTTCGTGGAGCTTCCGTCGCAGATCATGGAGCATTGGGCTACTCATCCGGATGTGTTGAAAATGTACGCGCGCCATTATCAAACAGGCGAGGTGATTCCGGACGCTTTGATCGAGAAGATGGAAAAAGCGGGTAACTTCAATACCGGATTTACAACAACCGAATTGGTTGCGGCTGCATTGCTTGATATGAATTATCATACGAATACTGACCTGAACGGATTTGATGCGATTGCATTCGAAGATGCTACGACAAAGAAAATCGGTTTGATCGATGAGATCACTTACCGTTACCGTGGTTCTTATTTCAGCCACATCTTCTCGAGCGATGGTTATGCTACGGGATATTACAGCTACTTGTGGGCTGAGGTGCTTGATGCCGACGCGTTTGACGCATTTGCTCAGAATGGTATTTTCGATCAGGAAACAGCACAGCTTTTCCGTTCGAACATCCTTGAAAAAGGGGGTAGCGTGGAGCCGATGACGCTTTACAAACAATTCCGTGGCGCTGAGCCGAATCCGGAAGCGTTGTTGCGTAATCGCGGTTTGAAAAATTGATAACATCAATCATATTACTCAAAAAAAAATCAGACAACAGGATTAAATATAATTTCTGTTGTCTGATTTTTTTTGAGTAAGTTTCTACTTATCATTGTAGTGTCCCATCGCGGAAATAATGTATACAGTAATGATTTCTTCTTTTACCGTATACCGAATTCTGTTTTTCTTGTCTAATCTCCGCGACCACATATCGGGTATATATTTCATTTGTTCGGGCTGTCCTGTTCCTGTATATGGATGTTCCGAAAGTTCGATAAATAGCTGTTCTATTTTTCGAATTACCGCTTTATTTCCTGATTTATGAATCGCTTGAAGATGTTTTCTGGCTTCCTGAGAAATTTCTACAGTATACTTGCCCATATATCTTCAATATTATCGATTTTAACAGTGTTTCCGTTCCGAACATCTTCTAGTCCTCGTTGAATAGCTTGTAGTTCTTCTTTCGAAGGAATATCATCGTCTTCCGCCACATAAAGAGCAATTGGTTTCTTGTTTTTGCGAGCCACCAAAACAAGTTCTTTTTCTGCTAGCTCAAAATACCTTTTTTGATTAGCCCTAAATTCTCTGGATGTAATAACTTGCATAATAACCTGTATTTTAGAACAAAAGTAGTTATAAATATGATATGCGCAAAAATTTATGTGTACTTAATTGTGTACACATAAATTTGACGTATAACTTATGATGATAAAATGTATAGCAGGGAATAGGTAATTTGTTATCAGTTTTTTATTCCTTTAAGGTCGTAAATATTTATAGGATTATTAAACCCACTATCGTGTTTGAATAAATAATTAAAACATTAATACCACATGAAGAAACTAATTCTTTCTCTAGCCACTTTTTTCGTGTTAGCAATTTCATTAATAGCCCAACCTGCCGAAGTGCGCTGGCTGCACCGGATCAATTCGTGCGATTCGCGGG
>JAVVPN010000060.1:13977-17637 GCA_036655755.1 Bacteroidales bacterium
GCCCAACCTGCCGAAGTGCGCTGGCTGCACCGGATCAATTCGTGCGATTCGCGGGCAGCGGTTAATTACAATAAATTCATGTCTAATTCTGAGGCGTATCTGCTAATCGGTATTCCGGTGGGTATGGGTATTTACGACTTGGTAACGCGCGATCGCGACCACCTGGATAAAACGTTGGGAATTGCGGCTGCCGTAGTGAGTACGTATGCGGTGCAGCTGGCCTTGAAGCAGATTGTGAAACGTGATCGGCCATTCGAAAAATATCCCGGGTATATTGTAAACCGGGTGCCAGAAAGCGGCTATTCGTTCCCATCGAACCATACGGGAGGCGCTTTTGCGTTGGCTACCTCGCTGACCCTTAATTATCCGAAATGGTATGTGATCGCGCCCGCGTATGTATGGGCATGTGCGGTGGGATACTCGCGGATGCAACTCGGAGTGCATTATCCGACGGACGTATTGGCGGGAGCCGTGATCGGATCTGCCTGTGCCTGGGGGTGTTATGAACTGCAACGCTACCTCACCGGAAAGCGGAAAGAGAATAGCCGTCTGAAGCTAAATACGCTACAAGCTTACCGATAACCCAATATCACAATAATAAGGTAAAATTCTATTTAAATAAGTCAATATAGTTCAAACTTTCTGTTTCTGTTTTTTGTTTCATAGTAGAGATTATACCTAATATTTCCTGCTATGAAGTGGATGCCTTTCTTGTTTTTATGTTGTGTTTCTTTTTTGTCTGCAGAAGCAAATTCAGGTCGGACTGATTTGTGGAAGCACGGATTGAAAGGGCCCGTTCAATCATGTAGTACACGTTGTTACCGCTATGATTTAATGCCCGACGGTACGCGTACGCTCGAGCGCTCTATGCTGGAATACGCAGGGAGTGCCTATGATGTGGATTCGTATTACCAGTATGATTCGAAAGGATTCATCGCGGAAGAAAAAACAGAACCTTTTGAAGAAGGGTTGCGGGCGGAGAAAAGAATTTACGACCGGGACGAAACGGGGTGTATCCTGCAGGTCAGGGTATATGTGATGGGTGTAGGTATGAGTAATCCCGAAAAACTGAAATATGAATATGATGAAGCCGGGAGGCTGATTGCTATCCGGCGATATAATCAGCATAACCGCTTTGTGGAAACGGTCGATGAATATAAATATGATACAGCGGGAAATCGAATCGTGGAATGGGTTGAAGAGGAGATTCGGTACAGGTATGTACTCAATAAAGATGGGAAATGTATTGAGGAGGAGGGTGTATTACCCGAAGGGAAAGAATTTTACCACAACTACCATCAATATGATGCCGGATCGGGACGACGTATCCGGACCACCTTTACGGTAGATAAAAAAATTATCGAAGTAAGGGATAATCCTTACTCCGATAATGTTCTTGATGATGGCGAGATTCTTACTACCGATGCTTATGGCAACTGGATTACGATGCTTTTCGTATCGGATGAGGAATCAGGCTCAATGGTAATACGTGAAATCGTATATTATCCTTAACGGGATGTTTGCAGCAGTTTTTTATACTGCGCATCATCGTTTATCAGTTCGAGTGCTTTGCGATATGAGTCGCTCTGCTGATTCATGATCCGGAAATAATCGGATATGGTAAACATGTCGCGCGCTATAAGCGCTTTGATCTGTAATTTAATCAGCGGTTCGGATTTGGCAAACTGCTCTTCGTTTATTTTGATTCCCTCCTTTTCGGCATCCGCCTTTAAAGCAGCCAACATTTCGGGAGTTACCTCGAATTTCTTATCGTAGGCATTGAAATCCTTATAGTCGTCTTTCAGTTCTTTCTGGTGTTGATCAAAATAATTCATTACATACTGATTGAGTACCCCTTTGGCTACGATATCGCGGTGAACATCTGTATAACGGGTGGTATCGAGCGGTACGAAAAAGTCGGGCATAATGCCACCTCCGCCGAAAACGGTACGTCCGTTGAGTGTTTTATAGCGAAGAGAATCGGGAAAATGAATGCTATCGGCATTGGTCAGCTCTCCACTGTTGTAACGGTTGATCAGATCGCGGTTGTAGCTGTCTAATCCGTCTTCATACGGTTTCTGGATGCTTCGTCCGGAAGGGGTGTAATAGCGTGCTACAGTAAGGCGCATCATTGATCCGTCGGGTAGCGGAATTGGTCGCTGCACCAGGCCTTTACCAAACGTACGACGTCCTACGATTACTCCTCGATCGAGATCCTGAATCGCACCCGAAACGATTTCGCTGGCAGAAGCGCTCGATTCGTCAACCAGAACGATGAGCTTACCACCCTTCATGTTTCCTTTGTTATTTGAAACGGCTTCTTCGCGAGGCTGGGTGCGTCCCTGGGTATATACGATCAGCTGGCCGGCATTGAGAAACTCATTCGCCATATCGATGGCGGCATTCAGGTATCCTCCTCCGTTGCCTTCGAGATCGAGAATCAGATTCTGCATACCCTCTTTTTTCAGCTTCTCGAGAGCTTCGATAAACTCTTCGTAAGTAGTCGCGCCAAAGCGGCTTACGCGGATATAGCCGGTTTTGCTGTCGGCCATGTAGGAAGCATCAATCGAATAGATCGGAATTTTATCGCGGATAATGCGGAACTGAATCGGTTCTTTTGCACCGCGGCGCAACACATCGATTTCGACAGGAGTTCCTTTCGGGCCCCGCAGCCTTCGCATGATATCCGAATTCGACATTTTTACACCGGCAATGGCAGTATCGTTTACGGCGATAATACGGTCGCCCGCCAATACCCCTACTTTTTCAGACGGTCCTCCCGCAATCGTATTGATTACGAACAGGGTGTCGTTGAGCATATTGAACTGTACCCCGATTCCGTCGAAATTACCTTGTAACGGTTCGTTCATCTCTTTCACCTCTTCTGTATTCATGTAGGTAGAATGAGGATCGAGCTCCTTCAACATTCCGATAATGGCATCTTCCGCCAGTTTGTTATCATTTACCGTGTCTACATAAAAACGGTCGATCGCATAGGCCGCCATTCTTAGTTTACGGAACGAATCAGGCTCGCGTTGAGCCGTTGCTACAGTAGCCATTGCGGATAAAACCACCGCCACTCCTAATAAAAAATTCTTCATATACATGGTTTTAGCATTTGGCATGCAAGATCCGTATTGTTATCGGCGGGCAATCATTTCTTTCATATGCAGCTCGTCGGGTACGAATTCCGATACATCTTTGTTGAATCGCATCAATTCACGAACAATTGTCGAGCTGATATGCGTATAAGCCGGCTCTGTAAAGAGCACCACTGTTTCTACTCCCGATATTTCACGGTTTACGTCGGCAATCGTTTTTTCATATTCGAAATCGGTTACCGAACGGATACCTCGTAAGATATATTTGGCGTTATGTTCCTGTGCGAAATCGACAGTCAGGTAATCGTATGCCTCCACTTTCACCTGGGGATTGTTCCGGTATAAAGAGCGAATCATTTCGACACGTTCTTCCAGCGAAAAATAGGTGCGTTTTGAGTCATTGATCCCGATGGCAATGATAATCTCATCAAACAGG
The DNA here is from genome assembly GCA_036655755.1 of Bacteroidales bacterium. GTDB lineage: Bacteria > Bacteroidota > Bacteroidia > Bacteroidales > JAUNSR01 > JAUNSR01. Next base: position 17,515 of record JAVVPN010000060.1, read on the forward strand.
TTTAAAGCTCTCCGTACAATCGATTCATGGCCGATTGTAAAGGGATCGAACGTCCCCGGAAATACGGCTGTTTTTTTATTCAACATCTTCTTCTATAACAAGATTATCAATAATAAAGTTTTG
>JAVVPN010000061.1:0-17405 GCA_036655755.1 Bacteroidales bacterium
GGGACCCCCTGGTCCCAAACCAGGTGCGCTAACCGGACTGCGCTACACCCCGAACTTTCAATCTTTAGAAGCATTGTTTGTTTCTCGATTGCGGTTGCAAAGGTAGTGGTATTTCTGAAACATGCAAACTTCTGTTTCTTATTTTTTCATTCGAACCGTCTTCAGAGGGCTGTTTTTCGCCAGTTTTGAGTTGTATCGAAATTATATAAAAAGCGAAAAAATCTATATATCACGATGATATGGGTTTATTATGAATTTAATATGTTTAAATGTTAAATTATAGTTAATACTCAAGCTGAGTTTTCATCAGACCGTTTTTCTTTGAAAAATCATTTCCGAAGTTTGTTTTATAAACCATGCTGTCTGTTTGATCCGATAAAAAGAACCCTTTTTTTATTTTCTACTTCCACATTATCTCGCCTTGGCCATGAAGAAATCTCGTCACGGCCAAGAATTGTTTTAGTCACGCCCGTGAAAAGATCTCGTCATGGCCGTGAAGAGATGAAGGGGCTATTGATTTTCTTAGTTGAGATATCGTCATTTCTTGGTTTCGGCGGTCTCAACCAGATATACACCTGCGCATAGAAATATGATTGAGAATAATTGGGCTATACTGAATTTATCCTGTCCCATAATTAATGCAACAATACTGGCAACAACAATAATGATATATCCATACATTGCCACAACGGTTGTTTTTAGATATTTCAATCCATAAGGAAGTAATATGTATGATAACACGGTTGGGAAAAATAAAACAAATAAGAGAACCAGTAAAGGAGCCCAATGAATAGGAGTGGTTAATACTTTTGCATCGAATCCGGTGAACAGGGTTACAATAACAGCGGTAAAAGCTGCTCCTGAAAAAGTCCATTTAATTAAAGTATATATCCCGACTCTTTTTAAAAGCCGGTGACTATATATAAGGTAAAAGGCGTAAATCAACGAACTAATTAATGTGATCGTATCTCCCAATAGGGGATTGCTGGCTAAAGCGGGGTCGCGTTTACTGAACATACTTAATAACGCACCTCCTAAACTTATAAACATACCGAATCCTTTTAGCCATGACCAGGTTTCGGAATAAAATATGAGCGAAATGATAAATACCCATATGGGAATAAGCGCAAGGATAATGGAACTTGAGACAGGTGTTGTGTAATTTAAGCCTACCAAATAGGTCATCATATAGCCGTAAATACCCAGTGCACCCAAAATAAACATTCGGATAATATCTTTTAAGGAGGCTTTCGGTTCGGAATGAATAAAAAGACCGATTATCCAAAAAGCGAAAGCTCCGAACGTAACTCGTAAGGTTACACCTGTCAAAGGAGACATCCATAATGGCAGAAGAAATTTTAGCGCGTTCATATTCAGCCCGCTGAATGTCTTGCTTATAATCATATCGAGAGAGGCCGCTACCTTGTGATTCTTCATTGAAAAGATGATTTAATGAATTGAAAATTTAGTATATTTATAGAACAATGGAGTATGGAGAGAGGTTCTTTATCAAATGCGAATAATCCGATTGATAAAAAAGAAAAGAAAATGTACCTTCGTTGATAAATTATAAAATTATTAGATTATGAATAAGCTTCGCTTAAATGCCGGCTCACCGATTTTTACGGGAATTGCGGCAGTTGTTTTTGGGGTGATAATGGTTGCATGGCCTGCAACGGTTGTTAAATCTATTCTTGTCGTTATCGGATGGTTATTAATCGCGATAGGTGGTCTGCCTATTTTATATTCTCTGATTCGTAAATTTCCGGTTTCGTTTATTGCTGTTATTTACCTTATATGTGGTATTCTGGTATTGGTATTTAAAGAGGTGTTTGTAAATGTCGTAATGTGGATTTTTGGCATTATCCTTGTATTGGGAGCTATCCAGCAATTTAATATCATTTCGGGAGCCAAAAAAATGGGGTATACACCCAAAGCTTATACTTATGTATATTCTGGTATTTTGCTTCTTGCCGGGATAGTAGCTTTGATTAATCCGTTTGCATCTATGGAGACATTAGTAATGTTCTTCGGATGTGGTTTATTGTTTTATGGAGTCACCTTGCTATTGAGCGAACTTTCAATTCAGCATGCCCGAGGAAAGGGTTCTGATTATACAATCAAAGAATAATGTTATTATTGTATGTTTGCATTGAAGCAATATTGTGTTAAATTTGCAAACTGTAATAAAAGTCGGAATTCGTCCTTAATAAGGGCGGGTTTTTAGTCAGAAAGATATTAAATAACTTACATCAAAATAATATGTTTAGAAACTATACTTGTGGTGATTTGCGTTTAAGCCATGCCGGAGAGAAAGCAACGCTTGCGGGATGGGTACAACGTGTGCGTAAAATGGGGGGTATGACTTTCGTTGATTTACGTGACCGTTATGGTATTACACAATTGGTGTTTAACCAGGAAGTGAACGCAGATCTCTGCGAAAAAGCTAACAAACTGGGTCGTGAATATGTAATTCAGGTTACGGGTTCTGTTTCTGAACGTTCGAACAAAAATGCAAACATTCCGACAGGCGAAATTGAGTTGATCGTAGATGAACTCAATGTTTTAAACAGCTCGGAAGTTCCGCCGTTTACGATTGAAGACAATACCGATGGCGGCGATGATATTCGTATGCAATATCGTTATCTTGATCTTCGCCGTAATCCGGTACGCGCTAACCTTGAGCTTCGTCATAGAATGGCATTCGAGATTCGCCGTTATTTGGATGCGCAGAATTTCTTAGAGGTTGAAACGCCTGTATTGATTAAATCAACTCCGGAGGGAGCGCGCGATTTCGTTGTGCCTTCTCGTATGAATCCGGGCGAATTCTATGCTTTGCCACAGTCGCCTCAGGTATTCAAACAGCTACTGATGGTATCGGGATTCGATCGTTATTTCCAGATTGTAAAATGTTTCCGTGATGAAGATTTGCGTGCTGACCGTCAGCCGGAATTTACTCAGATCGACTGCGAGATGACATTTGTAGAGCAGGAGGATGTATTGAATACGTTCGAAGGAATGGCGAAACATTTGTTTAAGGAGATTAAAGGGGTAGAGATTAAAGGTGATTTCCCTCGTATGACTTGGGAAGACGCAATGAATCTATATGGAAGCGACAAACCGGATATCCGTTTCGGAATGCCGTTTGTTGAGTTGAAAGACCTTACGGAAGGTGCGAATTTTGTTGTATTTGATTCGGCAGATTATGTTGCCGGTATCTGTGCTACAGGATGTGCAGGCTACACTCGTAAACAGATTGATCAGCTGACAGATTTTGTAAAACGTCCACAGATTGGTGCGAAAGGTTTGGTTTGGATTCGTTGTGAATCAGATGGTAGCTACAAATCATCGGTTGATAAATTCTATACGTCTGAGCAGATAAAAGCGATGGCTGATCGTTGCGAAGCGAAACCGGGCGATTTAGTGTTGATTTTATGTGGAGAGCGTCGTAAAACACAGAAACAATTGTGTGAACTTCGTTTGGAAATGGGTACCCAGCTGGGCTTACGCGATAAGAATGTATATGCTCCATTGTGGGTAATTGACTTCCCATTATTTGAGTGGGATGAAGATACAAATCGTTTTTATGCAATGCACCATCCATTTACTGCGCCAAATCCGGATGACACTGCATTGTTGGATACAGATCCGGGCAAAGTGCGTGCTTGGGCGTACGATATGGTTATCAACGGTGTTGAGCTTGGTGGTGGGTCAATTCGTATCCATGATAGTGAATTGCAGAACAAAATGTTTAAACTGCTTGGATTTACAGAAGAGCAGGCTCAGTATCAGTTTGGCTTCTTGATGAATGCATTTAAATTCGGGGCTCCTCCTCATGGTGGCTTGGCATTCGGATTAGATCGATTCGTATCGATGTTTGCCGGATTGGATTCTATTCGCGACTGTATCGCATTCCCTAAAAACAACTCGGGACGTGATGTGATGATTGATGCTCCATCGCGTATCGACGAAGCCCAATTAACAGAACTAAACTTGAAGCTGGAGCTACCGGAAGCAAAATAAAATAAATAAAGATAGATTTTGCGCTATTCTGGCAGGAGTGGCGCAAAAATCAATTATCTTTGTAAACATAAGATTTCCCTTAGAATGGGAAGAAAAAGTTATATGAAGTTACCTGCATCTTAGTTCCAGATTTACTCGGAAACAAGATGTATGGATAGGAGATAGGACAATGCTATCTTTTATGCGACTTCTTATAACTTTTTCTGTTTTTAATAAACTCTTCTTTTAAGTTTAATCAATTATGACGGTTCAGGATATTGTTCAGACAATTGAAGCGGTCGCTCCGAGACCATTGCAGGAGAGTTATGATAATTCGGGTATGCAGGTAGGTTGTTTATCTGCAGAAGTTGATTCGGCACTTTTGTGTATTGATATTACGGAGGCTGTGATTAATGAAGCGATTGAGGCGGGGATTAAGTTGGTGATTTCGCATCATCCACTTATTTTTCAAGGCATAAAATCGTTGACGGGCAAAAATTATATTGAACGGGCTATTATAAAAGCCTTGAAACATGATATTGTACTTTATTCTGCTCATACGAATCTTGACAATGCCGAGAATGGCGTTAATTTCGCTATTGCCGACAAGTTGAATCTGAAAAATGTTTCGATTTTAGAGCAGAAACCGAATATTGGCGTTGTTGCCGGGGCGGGAATTATCGGGTCGTTGGTTGAACCAATGGGATATCTCGATTTTTTAAATTGCTTGAAAACGACGTTTCATTGTGGTGGTATCCAATACTCGATGCCTCTTGAGCGAAAAATCGAACGGGTTGCTATTTGTGGTGGCTCGGCTGGATTTCTGATTCCACAGGCAATTGCAGCTGGTGCGGATATATATGTAACCGGCGAGATTAAATATCATGATTATTTCGGGAATGACGAACAGATCATGTTGGCCAATATTGGCCATTATGAATCAGAGCAGTTTACTACCGAGTTGATAGCCTCTATTATTAAAGAGAAATATCCGGCTTTTGAAATTCATTTTACAAAAGTCAATACAAATCCAATAAATTATTTGTAAGCAATGTCTACAACAAAACAAGAAAAAGAGTTTACAGTAGAAGAGAAATTAAGTGCTCTTTACAAACTCCAATCTATGCTTTCTGAAATTGACCGTATCAAAACTCTTCGTGGAGAATTGCCATTAGAGGTACAGGATCTTGAAGATGAGATTGCAGGTCTTGAAACTCGTATTCAGAATTATGAGGTTGAAATTTCAGATCTCCAAACAGCTGTTTCGACAAAGAAAATCGAAATTGAAAATGCACAGAATCTGATTGCGAAATATACAGCGCAACAAGATAATGTACGTAATAACCGTGAGTTTGACTTCCTTACAAAAGAAATCGAATTCCAAAACCTGGAGATTGAACTTTGCGAGAAACGTATCCGTGAATTTACAGCTCAGACAACCAATAAGCGTGAAGAAGAAGAGCGTGCAAAATCAATGTTGGTAGAGCGTCAAGCTGACTTGGCTAACAAGAAAAGCGAATTGGACGAGATCGTAGCTGAAACAAAACAGGATGAAGAGTCTTTGCGCGAGCAGGCTAAAGAACTTGAAACTCAGATCGAACCACGTTTGCTTACAGCATTCAAACGTATCCGTAAAAATGCACGCAACGGTTTAGCGGTTGTTTACATTCAGCGTGATGCTTGTGGTGGTTGTTTCAACAAGATTCCGCCTCAGCGCCAGTTGGACGTTAAATTGCGTAAAAAGATTATTGTTTGTGAATACTGTGGTCGTATCATGATTGACCCGGAATTGGCAGGTGTAGAATAATCAAAGATATATTATGGAAAAGGGACTTCAAACAAGAGGTCCCTTTTTTATTGATCAAAACTCAGAATTGTGTGAAATCCGGGATTTCGGTAAGAAATTCATACGTATCACGGGTGTAATCAATTTTGCAGCAATAATGATTAATACCATTTGATACAATCAGATATTTCACCCGAAGCACCATATTATATCTTACAATCTGATTAAATACTTCTTGTGTTATTTTTATAGAAGGAGCTTTGTATTCAATAATAATAAAAGGATTGCCTTCTTGATCATAAACAACCGTATCTGAGCGTTTGCGCATCCCATTCAACATTACGGTGATTTCGTTGCCCATCCTTCCGGCCGGAAAAGATTTATAATTAATCAGGAAATGTACGAAATGCTGCCTGACCCATTCTTCAGGAGTGAGAGCAACATATTTTTTTCGTGAATTATCGAAAATAAAGAGTTTATCCTCCTTTCGGATTACTTTATGAGCAAAAGAAGGTAAGTTTAGATGATCCATAAAGAGAAATTTATATATAGAAGGTAACAAAAATAGATATTTCTTTTGAGAGCTCTACGGGAATTGGAATTTCTATCGTATCTTTGTGTGTAATCATACGATATTTTTAATAAATAGAATAATGCGACAATGAAGACAAAGCAAGAAATCGTAAAAAACTGGTTACCTCGTTATACCAAACGACCTCTCGAACAATTTACCAAATATATTTTGCTGACTAATTTCAACAAGTATGTTGAAATATTTGCAGAGCAGTTTAATGTGCCTATTGTAGGTGAAGACGGAAATATGCCAAATGCCTCAGCTGAAGGTATTACAATCATAAACTTTGGTATGGGTAGTGCAAATGCTGCTACAATCATGGATTTATTGAGCGCAGTAGAACCGAAGGCTGTTTTGTTTTTGGGAAAATGTGGAGGTATCAAAAAGATCAATCAATTAGGTGATTTTATCTTGCCATTGGCCGGTATCCGCGGAGATGGTGCATCTGACGATTATTTTCCACCTGAAGTTCCTGCTTTGCCGGCATTTAGTTTGCAAAGAGCTTGTTCTACCGCTGTAAGAAATCAACATAAAGATTACTGGACCGGTACGGTTTATACGACAAACAGACGCGTATGGGAACATGATGAAGAATTCAAAGATTATCTTCGTACAATACGTGCAATGGCTGTAGATATGGAAACTGCAACTCTTTTTTCAGTAGGGTTTGCCAATAGTATCCCGACCGGGGCTTTGCTTCTTGTTACAGACCAGCCGATGATTGCAGAGGGTGTGAAAACCGACAAAAGTGATGCGATTGTGACTCAGAATTTCGTGATGGATCATGTGAGAATCGGCATCGATGCTCTTAAACTATTGATCGATAAACGGACAACTGTAAAACACCTTCGTTTCGAAGAAGAATAAAATTTTTTAGAAAAAGCTTACTTTATAATAGGCACCGAAATTCCATCGCCGGTAATTCGGTGCTTTTTTTCATAGATATACATGGCCAAGAAAGAACAACATACTATACAACAAATACTTGCGGATATACATAAACGGAAATTTGCTCCGATTTATTTTTTAATGGGAGAAGAGCCTTTCTTTATCGATAAAATAACTGAAGCATTATTGGAAAAAGTATTAACTCCGGAGGAAAAAGATTTTAATCTAACAGTTATGTATGGAGGAGATACTGAAGTTGGTACTGTTATTTCGGCAGCCAGAAGATATCCGATGATGTCCGAATATCAGTTGGTGATTTTGAAAGAAGCTCAATTGCTGGATCAGTTTGATTTATTAGAAAATTACACAAAGCAACCAGTGTCAAGTACGGTGTTTGTGATTAATTACAAACATAAGAATTTTGACAGCAGGAAAAAGCTGATGAAAGATATTGCCCAGGTAGGGATTATCTTTGAATCTAAAAAAATTTATGACAATAAGGTCCCGGAGTTTGTGATGAACTATGTGAGTGGTAAAGGTTTGTCAATTGATGGAAAAGCTGCGCTTATGATGGCTGATTATATCGGTACTGATTTGAATAGGCTATGTAGTGAACTTGATAAATTATGTATTTCACCTGATACAAAAGAAAAGAAAATTACACCGGCTATTATAGAACGGAATATTGGGATCAGTAAAGATTTCAATAATTTCGAATTATTGAAGGCTGTTATAAGTCGGGATATATATAAGGCAAATCAAATACAGCTTTATTTTTCGAAAAACACAAAAGAGAATCCGATCATGGTGACTCTGTCTGTGTTATTCAATTTTTTCTCAAATCTAATGCTGGCTTATTATAGTCCGGATAAAACGGAGGGAGGATTAATGAAAGAGCTTGGATTGAAAAGCACGTATGCGGCTAAAGATTATATTGTCGCCATGCGTCAATATAATGCTTTTAAGACGATGGATATAATTTCAACAATCCGTGAATTTGATGCGCGTTCAAAAGGTTATGGAGGAAGCTATTCGCAGGATGAATTATTGAAAGAGTTATTGTATCGTATAATGCATTAAGTAAACAGTAGGTTTTTATAAATGTAAAAGGCTGACGGAAAAGTATTCCGTCAGCCTTTTTTTTGTTATCCGGATATGAAACAAGTACTAGTACTGCGTGGGTATACAATTAGGGGTAAGCCTATGTTTTTGTATTTTAAAAAGCAAGGTAAGTGTTAATTATTAGCTGTTTATAAAGTATATTTAACATAATAGTAATTATAACCTCGTATGTTTTAACAATTATGCTTCAAATATAGGGAAAAATACTTAGGATAGGGGAGGTTTCTTTAATTTTTAGAGTGCGATAGAGGGTGTTTGGGGGGATAAAACAATTACAAAGCGAATTCTCGTCAATTAGAAAATATATAAAAGAGAGAATTCTATTATATACTAAATTATTGTGAAATAATTTATATGATTACAATGCTTTACACAAATGTTTCCTATTTCATATACAACTATAACTACTTATAGATTCAAACAGATACCCTGATAGGTATATATGTAAACAAAAAGAACGGGTATTTACATTTTATGTATTATATTTTTCGATTGTAATAATTGTAAACAGTGACATATGTATATTATATAAGTGTTACTTATCCTAAACATGACAACTATTATTATACTAGTAATCAGATATATACGCTTGTTTTGTAAAAGTATAGCTTTAGATTTGTACTCTGTATGGTTTGGTTTGAATCAATAAAGAATGCCTAATGTTTAACTGCAAGTTCAATTGTAATGCATTTAGTCACTGTTTGTTAATAATATAGCTAAAACATATTAAAGTATTACTTTAATATGTATATGAGGGGTATTGCCTAAATATGATTACTTTGTTTAATAGCTGTTTGGGGATAGATATATTTGTAAAAGGAGTTTGTTACAAACATAATTTACAAATATGCGATACATTTGTGTAATATACGAATGTTGCTTTGTGAACAAAATACAATAGTAAACATTGTTAAACGGATATATTCTTTATCTTTGTAATCAAATTGGAGTTTAATCACATCTATATATGAAATCGTCATAACTCACTTAAAGCTGAGATATCCAATAAAAGGTATATGTGGCGCATTTATACTTTAATTTAAAAACAGACTTCTATATAAATGAAAGAACGTATTCAACAAATTATGGATCGAGAAGGGATGACACCGGGGCGTTTTGCTGATAGTATCGGTATTCAGCGCTCTGCTTTATCTCATATTTTAAATGGACGTAATAATCCCAGTCTGGATGTAATGATGAAAGTGCTTAATCGCTTTGATTATTTATCTACGGATTGGTTGTTATTTGGTAACGGACCGATGTTTAAGCATCAACTAGCATCTTTACCAGAGGGAAATATACCGACTTCTAATACGGCCCCGGAAAGTACATCTGTAAATATTGGAATGACTGACAGTTTAACAGGAGAAAATACACAACCTGCTATCTCTATTCCATCCTCTATTATTTCGGGAAATTTGGAATCTAAATCAGTAAAGGAAGTCGTGATAAAAGAGGTGGAAAAAATGCGGACCGTTTCACGTATTATGATTTTCTATTCAGATAATACTTTTGAAAATTTTATCCCTGAAACACCAGGAAAGGTTTCAAAACTTTAAAACAACGCTAATTTCATATATCTTTGCATCCGGATTATGAAATACCTCTTTTCAGATGAAGAAATACATTTTAGATTTGAAAGTAACCTCTAATGAAGCACTTCACAACAATTATTTTTTGTTGAAGCTGACCACTCATTCAGGTGAAAAACTTCCCTCTATGTCGCCTGGCCAATTTGTAGAGATTCGTGTAGATGGCTCTCCTAACACATTTCTCCGCCGGCCAATTTCTATCAACTTTATAGATGAAGCAGCAAACGAACTATGGTTGCTCATTCAAAAAGTTGGAGAGGGCACACAGACGCTGTCGAAATTGCTTATTGGAGATTCTTTAAATTTAGTGTTGCCATTAGGAAATACTTTTTCAATGCCTAAAACAAAGTTGAGTAAAGTTCTTCTTATTGGCGGAGGCGTCGGAACTGCTCCCATGCTTTATTGGGGGTCTGTATTAGCCGCCTTAGGTCATGAGGTTACCTTTTTGCTTGGTGCAAGATCGCATTCCGATTTGTTGCAGCAAGAACACTTTTCTCTCTATGGAAGAGTTCTTGCTACAACGGAAGATGGTTCTTTCGGAGAGAAAGGGTATGTAACCCAACATAGTGCATTGCAAAAAGAAAGCTTTGATTTTATTTACACCTGTGGTCCAAAACCCATGATGATGGCTGTCGCGTCTTATGCTTCAAAAAATCAGATTGAATGTGAAGTTTCTTTAGAGAATACAATGGCATGTGGTATCGGTGTATGCCTGTGTTGTGTAGAAAAAACGCAAGCAGGTCATGTTTGTGTTTGTACTGATGGTCCAATTTTTAATATCAAACAACTGACATGGCAAATTTAAATATTGAAATAGGCGCTTTAAAGCTTAAGAATCCTGTAATGACGGCTTCTGGTACTTTTGGCTATGGTATTGAGTTTGCTGATTTCATTGACTTAAACCGATTAGGAGCCTTTATCGTAAAAGGTACAACCTTACACCATCGTGAAGGTAATCCTTATCCTCGAATGGCAGAGGTTCCTATGGGAATGCTTAATGCGGTAGGACTACAAAATAAAGGCATTGATTACTTCGCAGAAAATATTTATCCGCAATTAATCGATATTGATTCTCATCCAATAATAAATGTCTCGGGGTCAACAATTGAAGATTATGTGGCAACTGCTGAAAAATGTGCTGCATTAGAAAAAATTCCTGCGATTGAGCTAAATATTTCTTGTCCGAATGTAAAAGAAGGCGGAATGGCTTTTGGGACATGTACAACAAGCGCTGCTGATGTTGTTAAAGCTGTAAGAAAAGTATATCCAAAGACTTTGATAGTAAAGCTATCTCCAAATGTAACAGATATCGCTTCGATTGCTAAAGCTGTAGAAGCTGAAGGTGCTGATTCTGTATCTTTGATTAATACATTATTAGGGATGGCTGTAAATGCAGAGAGAAGAATACCTATTCTATCAACGGTTACAGGAGGCATGTCTGGGGCCGCGGTAAAACCTATAGCATTACGAATGGTATGGCAAGTTTATAACGCCGTAAAGATTCCTGTTATTGGATTAGGTGGTATTATGAATGCTACGGATGCGATAGAGTTTATGCTATGCGGAGCTACTGCTGTACAATTAGGAACAGCAAACTTCATAGATCCCGCTGTTACAATTAAAGTAATAGATGGCATCAATGAGTATCTTGATCGCCAAGGATGTTCTTGCGTTCAAGAAATCATAGGTGGTTTACGTCTGTAATTTTTATTCTATAATATTTGTTTTTGGCTGGAGGAGTCGTTTTAGTTTAGTAATATGTTGCTCTGCCAATGACATAAGATTTTGTTTCCCAAATTTTGACCCGTCAATATTTGGGAAACGTTCTTTTAGGAGGAATTCAAACTCATACCCTTGCATTGCCAAGTTTCGTACTTCTTCCCAGTATTTAATTACGTCTTCCACATATTCAGGTATGTTATCAGCTCTTGTTTCAGCACTATAGATTACCGATCTTTCGAGGGGATAGAATGGTAATTCATATTGAGAAGAAATGAATTCAGGAGCGAGTAATGCATCCTTACATACAAGATCTTGTCCATTTTTTTTCAATTTCAGAGGAGTATTCTCTTCCGCTAATACAAAACGGCCTTCCAGATAGAATAATTCAATACCCGCAAATTGCTTAAATTTCTTCTTGCATTCAATTGCTATTTCTATCAGAGGATCTTCTATCAATTCACTACTAAGGGTAAATAATACTATATTCTGTATTTGGCGTCCCTCTTTTTCTGCTAGATGAATGATTTCGGAAAGATTTTGTTTTAAATATTGAGGATTCGTTATTATATCTCCAAATATTATTTGCGTATCCTGGGGGAGATTGTATTCTTTATAATGGTCGCTAGTAGCCAACTCATTTTTGTGGTCATAAACATAATGATTTTGATGGATATTCCATCCATATGCCTTAGCCAGGGCTTCTCTAATCCCAAAATTAATTCCTGTATTGAGTATATTTAATACTAACGCTTTATCTTCTCTAAGTTTTACAGGACTAAATGAGGATAGATTCTCCAAAATAAGCAAACAAACCGCTTGTAATTTTTGGGTGTACTCGAATCCGCATATTTGAGGATCATTACATAAATCTCTGGATTCGGCGCTAGATACTATATAACGATTAAATATTAAATCGTTTTTTCCCTCTATTTTATAGATAGACAGTTGAGGGGAATGATATATTGGTGCGAGCATAAAAAATGGTTTGTTAAGGTTTAGCCGTATAAACGGATTCTAACAACCTTAACAAACCATCGGCTTTTTTGTTTACAACATTTGCGTTAAGTAAGTATCTGCTAATGTTTTATAAATATTATTTTTCAAGAAGATCAGGACGTAATTTACGCGTCCGTTCTAAAGCTTGTTCATGCTCCCATTCGCGAATTTTGCGTTCATGCCCCGAAAGGAGAATTTCTGGAACACGCCACCCTTTATAGTCGGCAGGACGAGAATAAACCGGAGGCGCAAGCAAGTCATCCTGGAAAGAATCTGATAAAGCACTTTGCTCATCTCCTATAGCTCCGGGAATTAACCGGACAATAGCATCTGCAATAATGGCCGCAGGTAATTCTCCTCCAGTTAATACATAATCCCCGATTGAAATTTCTTTTGTAATAAAATGCTCTCTAACACGATAATCAATCCCTTTATAATGACCACAAAGAATAATAAGATTCCCTGCTAAAGAGAGTGTGTTTGCCATTTTTTGGTCAAACGTTTCTCCATCAGGCGATACGAAAATAACTTCTTCATAACTGCGTTCTGATTTTAATTTAGAAATACACAAATCAATAGGCTCAATTTGCATAACCATTCCAGCTTGACCGCCAAACGGATAATCATCAACACGGTGGTGCTTGTTTGTTGCATAATCACGTAGATTATGAACATAAATTTCAACTAACCCTTTATCTTGGGCTCTTTTAAGAATAGAGTGGTTTAAAGGTCCTTCCAATAGCTCAGGAAGAACTGTAATAATATCAATGCGCATAAATCTAACTCTTATTTACTGCAAAAGTACGAAATATATATAAACCCGACTTGAATTTATATATATTTGCAAAAAATGTACGATTTTGAGTCCTTCCTAGATGCCTGTGTAGGCCATAATACTATACTACTTTTATAATTTTTATAAGGTTTGACCATCTGTTATTTCTGCGTTTATTTGTAAATTTACCTATATATCCAACCCTTACTATTTGCTGGTTGATAAAAATACAATTAGCTGAAAATAAATATATTATAACAATGAATATCAAAGACCGCATTGATTACCTACGCAAAGAGTTAAATCGGCATAATGATTTATATTATATCCATTCTACTCCTGAAATATCAGATTATGAATTTGATAAAATGATGCGTGAGCTACAAGATTTGGAGAAAGAATATCCTGAATATTATGATATTACATCACCTACAATGCGCGTTGGAAGTGATATTAACAAGGCTTTTACCCAAGTAAAGCATCGTTATCCTATGTTATCTTTAGGTAACACTTATACCAAACAAGAAATCCTTGATTTTATTAATCGAAATGAATCGCTTCTACAGGAGAAAATTCAGATATGTGCTGAACTTAAATTTGATGGCACTTCTATCTCTATGACTTATATTGATGGAAAATTAGTAAAAGCGGTAACCCGAGGGGATGGAGTGCAAGGTGATGATGTGACAGATAATGTTCGGACAATTCGTACTGTTCCATTACAACTTAAGGGAGATTATCCTTCCGATTTTGAAATGCGTGGAGAAATTCTTTTACCCTGGAGAGAGTTTGAGCGATTGAATAAAGAACGACTCCTCCAGGAAGAGCCTTTATTTGCGAATCCGCGTAATGCTGCATCTGGAACTCTGAAATTACAAAATTCGAAAGTTGTTGCATCAAGAAAACTAGAAGCAATCCTTTATTATATTTTAGGGAGTAAATTACCAACTGATAGCCATTATGAAAATATGTTGATAGCTTCCGACTGGGGATTTAATGTCTCAAATCAAATGAGACTTTGCAATTCTGCGGATGAGGTTTTCGATTTTATTGATTATTGGGATAAAGAACGAAAAAATCTACCGGTTGCAACAGATGGTATTGTTTTAAAGGTGAATTCTCTCCATCAACAAGAAGAATTAGGATTTACAGCTAAGTCTCCTCGTTGGGCAATAGCATTTAAGTTTCAGGCAGAGCAGGCTGAATCTACCTTACGAGAAGTAACTTATCAAGTAGGACGTACAGGGATCATTACTCCGGTCGCTAATCTAGATCCGGTACAACTATCTGGAACGATTGTAAAACGTGCTTCTCTTTATAATGAAGATGCTATTAATGCACTCGACTTGCATATAGGCGATAAATGTTATGTGGAAAAAGGTGGCGAAATCATTCCAAAAATTGTGGGAGTAGATACACTCAATCGTTCTGATATTGGTGAAAAAGTAGTTTTTATTAAGAATTGCCCTGAATGCAATACCCCATTAGAACGCCTTGCCGGTGAAGCTGCCTATTTTTGTCCAAACCAATATGGGTGTGCTCCACAAATCAAAGGGAGAATAGAACACTTTATTGCACGCCGTGCTATGAATCTAGAGGGAATTGGGCCTGAAACTATCGATGCTTTCTATGCTAATGGTCTTATTAAGAATCCCGCCGACCTATATTCGCTCACCAAAGAACAAATAATAAGTTGCCCACGAACCAAATCGTCTATGGATGATGAGGTTGAGGAGGCTGAGGTAGTAGAAGAAATTTTGGATGATAATTCATTTGGAGGTCTCTTCTCTCAGCCAACTGAAGAGAAGAAGAAACCAAGTGTTCGTCGATTTACTCCATTAATAGCAGATAAAATTTTAGACGCTCTAAAGAAGTCGGTAGAAGTACCTTTTGAAAGAGTAATTTTTGCATTAGGAATTCGTTTTGTCGGTGAAACAGTCGCTAAGCGCCTCGCTAATGCTTTTAAAGATATGGAAAGTCTTTCAAAGGCTTCATATGATGATTTAATTCATGTTGAGGATGTCGGTGATAGAATTGCGGCAAGTGTGATTGACTATTTCCAAAATCCGGCAAACAAAGAAATTATTCAGAAATTGCATGATGCCGGTTTGAAATTTTCACTATCAGAAGAGCAACTTTCTAATGGTTCTGATAAATTAAAAGGTTTAGCAATTGTAATTAGCGGTACATTCACCAAATACAGTCGTGATGAATATAAAACTATGATAGAACAACACGGAGGTAAAAGTACCGGATCTATTTCATCCAAAACTAGCTATATATTAGCTGGAGAGAATATGGGGCCTGCTAAATTAGAAAAAGCTGCTAAACTAAATATTCCCATTCTCTCTGAAGATGAGTTTTTAGAAATGATCAAATAAATTATAGAGGTTTTATTATTTATAATCATAATATTGCCTTTTCATAAAAAAATGGTGCTATTTTATTTAAATAATATACATAGAAGAAAGATAATTTATATTTTTGAGCATCTATTATAGAGAGACTAAGGATAATCGCATTATATGGCACAAATTAATCTAAAAGGAATGGGAGTGGCGTTAATTACGCCATTCAAAGAGGATTGTTCTGTTGATTTTACCGCTTTAGGAAGATTAATTGAATTTCAAATACAAAATGGGACCGATTATTTAGTCGTCCTAGGAACAACGGCAGAAACACCTACTTTATCCTGCCAAGAAAAAACGGAAATTCAACAATTTGTAGTTGAACGTGTAAATGGGCGTATTCCTATTATTCTTGGTGTAGGAGGGAACTGTACTTACGATGTTGTAAGACGGTTAAAAGAAGATGATTTGCGTGGTATAGATGGAATTCTTTCAGTTGTACCATATTATAATAAACCCTCTCAAGAAGGTATTTATCAACATTATAAGGCAATTGCACAAGCAAGTCGGTTACCGATTATACTTTATAATGTACCGGGAAGAACAGGGGTTAATATGACAGCAGAAACAACCCTTCGTATAGCCAAGGAGTTCAAAAATGTGGTTGCAATTAAAGAGGCATCCGGAAATATTACTCAAATGGATGATATTATCAAACATAAACCTTCCGACTTCGATGTTATTTCTGGCGATGATGGAATTACATTTCCTCTGATTACTTTAGGGGCAGTAGGTGTAATATCGGTGATTGGAAATGCTTTTCCAAAAGAATTTAGCCGAATGGTTCGGCTTGCGTTAGCTGGTGATTTCCAAAATTCACTTCTTATTCATCACAGATTCACAGAACTATTCGAATTATTATTCGTTGATGGAAATCCTGCCGGTGTAAAAAGCATCCTACATGTAATGGGTTATATTCAAAATCAGTTACGTTTACCATTAGTACCGACACGTATTACAACCTTCGAAAAAATCAGATCAGTATTACGAGAATTAAATATTCTTTGTTAAACAACAGAATAACAAAAAAAAGCCATTCGAATATCAGATACGGATGGCTTTTTTTGTTATTATATTTGTTATAGTATTTGACAAAGTAATTCTCGTCAATTCTTTTACTAAGAATCTTTCTCGATAGGTTCCTGTTAGAAATTTTCACAGCTTATTTAACGCACTCTGGAGTTTACAAACTTATATTACACTTTAATCTAATATTTATAATTACTATTATGCAATTTTTACATATGTTTTTTTAAATTGACTTGCACAAATATAGGGGATTAAGCCACAAATATAAACGTGAAGCATTTATTTAACACACTCCAAACGCATTAACTTTATATTACTGAAACCTTATATCCGTATATTGTGAAATTCAATTCAACACCATATGAACTGGATAACGCTAATGAATCAGCAAAAAAACATTTTTGGAGGCCGTACGCGCTATCTGTAGTGCCGGCATGGATATATCTTGAACACAGAAAGTAACAAATCTCAGACAAACAACCCCCTCCTTCATAACCTGCAACCGAAGTAT
>JAVVPN010000062.1:0-17308 GCA_036655755.1 Bacteroidales bacterium
CTATTTGTTCATGTATAATTCCCGCTATGAACTCATAAAAATTTATACGATCAGATTTTGATGCGTCAATATGCAATTTCTCTACAAGTTGTTTTACGATCAGTTGAGCGGAAATAAAAGCTATAGTTTTAAAGCGATCTTGAATTACTTTAAGGAATTTATAGGCAGGTTTAAGGGTGGCTTGTTTAAGCCTTTTCCCTTTATTGCTAAAAAGCGACATATTTGTAACAATTTGTCACTTAAAACAGCCTTTTTAAAATAACATTTAATTTTTTCGGATTTATTATTTCTATTTGTTTCTAATAATGGCCGAGACTTCCCTGTTTTAGTCTATTTTTGCAGCTCCAAATTTTGAAGCCCTGCTCATTTATGACACAGAAAACAGATACCCCGTCTTTATTGCTTTCGTTAGTGCCGGTAGTTGCCTTAATCGCCATGCTGATCCTGAATGTACGATTATTTGGCGATTCGGCGCTCGACGGCTCCGTACAGCTCGTATTATTGATTGCCACGGCACTCGTTTCGGCAATCTCTCTTTTATCCCGTCGCCGCACCTGGCAACAACTGGAAAAAGGGATCATAAACAGTGTGGCCGGATCTACGTCAGCTATCGTTTTACTGCTGTTAATCGGGGCTCTTGCCGGCACCTGGATGCTCAGCGGCGTTATTCCCGCCATGATTTATTATGGTCTTAAATTCATTAATCCCGAAATATTCCTTGCAACCTCCTGCGTGGCCGCGGCCATCGTTTCGGTTAGTTCGGGCAGTTCGTGGACAACAATCGCAACTATCGGTGTGGGATTACTTGGGGTTGGTAAAGCGATGGGATTTGAAACCGGCTGGGTAGCGGGAGCTATTATATCGGGAGCTTATTTCGGCGACAAGGTATCGCCTCTTTCCGAAACCACCAACATGGCTTCGAGTTCGGCCGGATCCTCTCTGTTTTCGCATATCCGATTTTTAATGATCACCACCATCCCTTCTTTCCTGATCACCGTGACCATCTATATTATCTACGGATTTGTGGGACATCATGAAAGCGGCATGCAAACCAACGAATTGAGCACTGCGCTACAAAACTCCTACAATCTGTCGCCGATGCTGTTTGTCGTGCCTCTCATCACGTTTCTGCTCATTGCAAAACGTATCCCGGCAATCGTAGTGGTTTTCGTTTCCGTTATTTCAGGGGCTGTTGCCGCACTTATATTTCAACCAGAATTATGCGCAAAAATCACCAATAACGGAATGTTCGATTTTCAGGCACGCTTTTCCGGAGTGATCCGGGCAATGTATGGCCCGACTGCGCTCGATACAGGCAATGAAGCTTTAAATTCCCTTATAGCAACCAAAGGGATGGGGGGAATGCTGAACACCATTTGGCTGATTATATGTGCCATGACGTTCGGGGGAGTAATGGAAGCCAGCGGTATGCTGCAAACAATCACTGAAAAGATGGTTAAGCTGATGCGCAATACATTTTCAACCGTAGCGGCAACATCGGCATCATGCCTGTTTCTGAATGGAGCAGCTGCCGATCAATACATCGCGATTCTGCTGCCCGGAAAAATGTTTTCCGATATCTACCGGAAGAAAGGGTATCGCCCGGAACTGCTGAGCCGTACGCTTGAAGATTCAGCCACGGTAACTTCAGTTTTGATTCCGTGGAATACCTGTGGGATGGCACAATCTACGGTATTGGGAGTAGCCACCCTCACCTATCTGCCTTTCTGCTTTTTCAACCTGATCAGCCCGGTAATGACGCTTATCATAGCTGCTTTAGGTTATAAAATCACTATCAGCGAAGACGTGGAGGATAACGAACAATCTCTTTCTGAAAGCACTTACAGTACCTTATCATAAACTTAAATACAAAATACAAGCTGACTATCCATGCAATTCCCGCTTGTATCTTTTTAAAGGGAGGCTTGTACTTCGGTGTTTGATTCGAGCGGAGCTGTTTTTTGCTTCATCAAAAGTATTAGTGTGCGCCAAGCGGGGTGGAAGTGTTCCTCTTGGCGCACACATCTGCCCCGCAAGAGGCACCGAAGTGTTCCCCATGAGGCACAGATGTGTGCCTCATGGGGAACACGCTGAAGTACAAGCGTCGGATCAAAGTTTAACAAGCCGGTATTTTTTACTTGATTTGCAAAAACTTCACGTCACTTACCGCTCTAATCCCCACCATTTATCGGCTGAGAAGGCTGAACATCTGTATCAAACAAAAAGAAGGAAGTATCATTTTCGGTTGATACTTCCTTCTTTTATTAATATTAAACGGATGCTCTATTTATAAACTTTTCGGAACAAAGGATGCTACCGAACGATTCGTTGTTTTCCCTGAGATAACAGGAACGAAATAGAATTCATAACTTACCGGACGACGTCCCGGATAGAACAGATATTTATCCATGGCTTTCTCACCCCAACTGTTATCACCTCCGATACCGGCATGGTGATGATCCAGGTGTAATTCTACCAAATCACGATCTGTGATATCATTCAGATGCGTCTGTTTTTTCACATTGGTCCCCGGAGTTTTCGTTCCGTCCAGATCCTCTTCTGTCATATGCAATGCATTAAACCCAAATAAACCATCGCCGAGAATAACCACTCCGGTTTGATTTTTATCGGTGATCTTCAGCATACGGACATCTGTTTTATGTCCATTTTCCTGTGGCCGGAGATAAGGCACATACTGATCTTTTACGTTTTGCTTATAAACATCAACAAAGGCGGATGCTTTACGGTCTGGATAATTCTCCCATGGCCCGCGTCCGAAGAAAGCCAACTGATCAAATGCTACCGGAAGTGTCATCTTCATACCCATACGCGGCATAAAAGGCAAATCCTGTTTGGCAAGCATAAAGTTTTTCACTTTAACGGTTCCGTCGCCATATACCGTATATGAAACTTCGTACGAAGTAAATTGAGGAGCCGATAATGTGCAGCAGATTTCAACAGACGATGCTGTTTGATTGGCAATCGCTACAGCTTTAGTACTCAATTCGCCGTCGGATAAATTTTTCCAGACAGCATTGTTGCTTTGTAAATTATATCCGAAATCATTATCGGTCGGCGCACGCCAGAAACTAGGCGCAGGCCCTTTTTCTTCAAGAATCATCTCTTTACCATCGATACGGTAAGAAATGATTTTGCCCGAACGTTTGCTTACCTTCATATCAAAACCGTTACCAGACAAAGCGATCTGATCGGGTGTTTCGTTCAATGACAATGCTTTATTTTCGGGTTTGAATACGTCTGTTACAAAATTAACAGGAGACAACGCCAACTGATCTTCCGCAACCACAAAGCGAGCCGGCAATAAGGCATCTGCTTTACGCAAGCGAGCTTTCACATTAAGGAAATATTCGTTTTTCCGACGGTCGGATTCATTTACACGCGCATTCAGTTTTACGGTTCCGGTTTGTTGCGGAGCTAATGCAGATGTAAATTTGCCTCGCGCCACTACTTTATCGGCAGTTTTGACTTCATATTCGAAATCATATGCGGTCAGATCCGTGAAAAAGAATTTATTTTTCAATGTAAGCGTTCCGGTAGCAGGATCGAAATCGGTGAAACCGATATTCTGATGCACCTTGCGCACCTCTTCCGATCCGGGACGAAGCGAGCGATCGGGAGCCACCACTCCGTTCAACAGAAAGTTTCCGTCGGTAGGAGTACCTTCGGGGCCATAATCGCCACCATAGGTCCAGTAATGACGGCCATTCTCATCTACTGCATCCAGCCCCTGGTCTACCCAATCCCAGATACATCCCCCTTGCAACAGATCGTATTTTTCAATCATGTTCCAATAGTCGGAGAAGTTACCAAGGCTGTTTCCCATAGCGTGTGCATATTCGCATTGAATCAACGGGCGATCGGCTTTTTTCGACAAAGCATATCGTTCGATTTCATCCACGCGCATATACATCGGACAGAATATATCGGTGTTCCATTCAAGCTGAGCGCGTTCATACTGCACGGGGCGAGTAGCATCGGCCTGTTTCATCCAACGGTATGCAGTATAGAAACAAACCCCGTTTCCGGTTTCATTCCCTAACGACCAGATGATTACAGAAGGACGGTTCTTATCGCGCTGGTACATCAGCTGATTACGATGAAGAATCATTTTTTCATACATCGGTTCATTACCCAAAGCGCCGCCGCGGCTTAGGTTGTAATCCATCCCGTGCCCTTCAACATTCGCCTCGTCAATCACATAAAAACCATATTGGTCGCATAAATCATAAAAGCGCTCTGGTTGCGGATAATGGCAAGTACGAATGGTATTGACATTTAATTGCTTCATCAGGGTGAGGTCTTTAATCATCAACTCTTCCGGAACATAATGGCCTGTAGCAGGATTATGCTCGTGAAGGTTTACCCCTTTTACAAGAATAGGTTGTCCGTTTACCAATAGCTGGCGGTTTTTCATCTCAACCTTGCGGAAGCCTACTTTTGAAGTAGTGAGATCGTTAACGTTTCCATCATCCCCTTTGAGCGACAAAAGCAACGTATATAGATTGGGCGTTTCGGCACTCCATTTCTGTACGTTCGGAATTTCTGTAGTAAAACGGGATTTATTACTTGAAACAGGCTTCTCTCCTTTTGCCACTATTTTATTGTTGCTGTCCAACAAACGATATTCAACGCGCTTCCCTCCGGCAGTTTCCACATCCACCGTAAACAACCCGTCTTGATAGGTATCATTCAAAGATGCGATAACCGTAAAGTCGTTAATGTGTTGTTTTGGGCGAGCATATAAATACACTTCGCGCTCAATTCCGCTCAGACGCCAGAAATCCTGACATTCGATATATGAAGCATCGCTCCAACGGAATGTCTGAATAGCCAACTCATTGGCTCCGGGTTTCAGAAAAGGGGTAATTTCATATCGAGAAGGGGTTTTACTGTTTTTTCCCATCCCTACGAATTTACCGTTTACATATACATAAGCAGCCGATTTAATACCGTCGAGACTAATCAGCACCTCTTTTCCATCCCAGTTTTCAGGAATTTCAAAAGAGCGAAAATAAGTTCCTACGGGATTTAATAATTCCGGCACGATTGGCGGTTGCGGCGCCAACATATAAGGAGCTTCTTTCGACACAAATTCATACGGGATATTGACGTAAATCGGAATTCCGAATCCTTGTACTTCCCAATTGCCGGGCACCTTGATATCTTTCCAGTCTTTGCTTTTCACTGAAAGATTATTCAGGTCGCGCATGCGCTCTTGCGGATTCTCGGTATAATGGAACTTCCATATGCCATTGAGCGACTTAAAATAAGGAGACTGGTTGCGGTTATTAGATAAAGCCTGCTGATCTGTCTGAAAAGAGATAAACGAGGCGCGCGGACTTTCCTGATTGACAGATAGCAAATCAGGGTTTGTTATCTGCTGATAATAATTATCAGACAAGCTATTCTCGTTAGCCGGCAGATTTGTTGAAAAAAGAGGTAATACACACAAGGATAAAAATCCTTGTGTGATACCATATTTAATCCATGTGTTCTTCATTTTGGATAAATAATAATAATGTGATAATCTAAAAATTAAAACATACTAATAAACTTGTCGCCCGATAAGGTTACTTTTTCACCGGGTTTCATTGTAATTGTCATACCTGCATTTTTATAGGCGATTTGACAATCACCTCCTTTAGCTGATTCAATCGTTACAGCCTGCAAGAATCCATCTTTCCATTCTATTCCGACCGTATAACCGCCCACAGCTTTCAAACCTTCTACTTTTCCTTGCGGCCAAGCCACCGGAAGAGCCGGTAATAAATTCAACGTTCCGTCTTGAGATTGGAGCAACATTTCGGTCATTCCGGTTACGGCGCCCATATTGCCATCAATCTGAAAAGGTGGATGCGCACAAAGCAAGTTACGGTAAGACCCCGCACCTGAAGGACGGCTTCCATCACCGATTGCAGGTGTAAGCAGGTTACGAATCATTTTATAAGACTGATTACCATCTCTGAAACGTGCCCATAGATTAATTTTCCAGCCTAATGACCAACCTGTACCCTCTTCTCCACGGTAGATCAATGATCTTTTCGCAGCTTCAGCCAATTCAGGTGTATGAACCGGTGAAATCTGACGGCCCGGATAAACAGCATACAAGTGAGAAACATGACGATGCTGATTAGACGGATCATCCAAATCATCCTTCCACTCTTGCAACTGTCCATATTTTCCAATCTTCAACGGAGCCAGACGCTGACGGGCGTTTGCTATTGAATCAATGAACATCTGTTCGCCCGGCAACATTTTGCCCGCTTCAATCAGATTTGTAAACAGATCGTAAGCAATCTCTTGATCGATAGTTGCTCCGATCGCCACCAACCCATGTTCAGGTGAATAAGATGGAGAAGAAACGAGCGTAGAATCTTTATCTTCTGTAAGATAGTCTAACCAAAACTGGCCAACTTCCTTCATAATCGGGTAAGCAAGCGTTGTTAGGAAATTCTGATCTTGTGTAAACTGGTAGTGATCCCAGATATGACGGCATAACCACGCAGCACTGTTAGGTGCGTATCCCCAGTTGAAATCCCAGCCCGGAGCCGTATAGCCGTAAGCATTGTTCATTGTATTCACACACCATCCGCGTGCATTGAAATATTCTTTTGCCGTAACTTGGCCCGGAGCTCGCAGTGAATGGATATATTCCATTAACGGCTCATGGCATTCGCTGAGGTTCGTAAGTTCTGCCGGCCAATAAATCATCTGCAGATTAATGTTCATATGATAATCGCAAGCCCATGGCGGAGCCATTTTATCATTCCATTTACCCTGCAAATGGGCCGGCATGGTACCCGGACGGCTGCTGCCGATTAGAAGATAACGTCCGTATTGGTAATAAAGAGTTTCTAATTCCGGATCATAGCCACCCTGGCTATAACGCAAAAGACGTTTGTTTGTAGGTAAAGAAGTTACTGCTTCGGACGAATTGCCCAGATTAAGAGATACACGATTGAATAAACCAGTATAATCGGCAATATGCTGCTCTTTTAATTGAGCCGACGTATTGTTTTGCGCCTGCATGATTGCTTTTTTATTTACCGCTTTGTAGTCGTTACCCCGGTAATGCGGATACTCATTCTTATAATCGGTTGCTACAGAGATATACACTTCAACATTGCGGGCATTACGAATTACATACCCGTCTTTGTCTTTCTTTAATTTACCGTCTGTTTTAAACAAAAGCTGTCCCGAAATCATCAGATCATTTCCGGCATGGCGACCTTGAACTGTAAGAATATTCCCTTTTAAGGTTTGCTTCAATAGTTTATGAGGTGAAGCAAAAGAGATTTGATAATCAACACCGTTTGAGGCATCATTCTGATAAGAAGCAACGATTAAACGGGCCGGATAAGACGCAAAATATTCTTGCGAGAAATTGATTCCGGCACGAGAATAAGTAGCTTTAGCCAGCGCGTTATTCAGGTTAAGCTCACGCTCATATCCCGTATAAACAGAGTCTGACAAAAGCGGCATTACAAATAAAGAACCAAAAGGTTGTTGCGAGCCGTAATCGCCGAATTCGCCGGATCCGGGACTCGGATTGGTTACTCCTGTAAAATACTGTTGCACCAGGGTTTCAGCCTCTTTAATCTGTCCCTCTTGAAGTAATTTCCGAACTACAGGCAGCTGCTTCCAGCTACCGGGTTTATTTCCAAAATTATAATCCGTTTTCCCGGATGGACCTCCCGCCCATATCGACTCTTCAGAAATCTGAATTTCATCCTTTACAACACCACCATAAATCATGGCTCCCATGTATCCGTTGCCTATCGGAAGCGCCTCGTCCATCCAACTTTGAGCAGGCTGCTCATAAATAAGCCGCATATCCTGGGCAACGACATTCATGCCCAGAAAAATACATGCAGTCAAAAAATAACACTTTCTCATATAAATTCAAATTACTAGATAGTCAGGATATACTCGTCTTATGAAAATGACGATTTATTTCATGATAAAATCCATTCGCCCGCTTTTCACCAGTTGATCATGGCTGATACGAAAGGAATTGTGATTTTCATCAGTGAGTTTTACTTGTTTAATGTATTCACTCTTTCCGGGTTGTTTGGTAATCAACAATTGACTTTTTGTATAATAATCAGGATTCAGCTGAATCGTGATCTTATCAAAAACCGGAGTAGTCAATGTATATTCAGCGACTCCCGGGCAATCGGGATAAAAGCCCATCATACTAAAAATAGCCCAGGCTGACATGGTACCGGTATCATCGTTTCCTGGTATTCCGTCTGGTCGTGTTGTGAAATATTGATTTAATAATCGACGTACCTCTTTTTGAGTACGCCATTCTTCGCCACGAAAATAAGAGAATAAATAAGGATATGCAATATCCGGTTCGTTTGCGGGATCATATAACCCTTCATCGAAGACCTTCTGCAATTTATCGACAAAAGGTTTCTTTCCTCCCATTAGCCGGGCTAACCCCTTGACATCATGCGGAACATAAAAAGTGTAATTCCAGGAATTACCTTCATGAAAGCCGGGAGAAGGTTCAAAATTTTCTCCTTGACGCGGATCAAATGGACCATAAAATTTTCCGTCCGGCATCAAAGGACGGAAAGTACCGAACTCTTTGCAATAGTAATTTTTATATCCCATGGCCCGTTCGCGTAACATTTTAGCGTCGTCCTTCCGGCCGGTAGCCTCGGCAAAACAAGACAAAGCGTAGTCGGCAATATAATACTCAAGAGCATGAGACACCGAATTATCGAAGGATTCACGCAACGGAACATATCCTTTTGACAAATAATCGTCGTTATCGGGACGCATCAGGTTACGAGACCCCGGTGTGGAAGCGCCTTTCAGCATTGCCTCGTAAGCCAGATCGGCATCAAAATCGCGCAAGCCTTTCATCCATGTATCGACAATCACCGGAATAGAGGGATCGCCCTCCATCGTCAGTGTTTCGCGGCCGAAAAGTTCCCATTTAGGCAACCAGCCATGTTCGCGATACATATCCAACATGGTGTGTATCATTTCCATCTGCCGTTCGGGATATACGAGTGTCATTAACTGATGTACATTTCGGTAAGTATCCCAAAGAGAAAATACGGTATAGCGATTTCCGGTTGTTGAAAGGACTTCTCCGGTTTCCATCGCCGGATATTGCCCGTTAACGTCCTGAAGGATATTCGGATGCATCAAGACATGATATAATGCGGTATAGAAAACGGTTTTATCATCATCTGTTCCCCCTTCTACGCGGATACGAGATAAATCGTTTTCCCATCTGCCACGCGTATCTGCAGCAATCTGATCAAAGGTTTTACCTTGTTGCTCGGCACGCAAATTTTCGCGGGCGTTTTCTATACTTACAAATGAGACACCCATTTTCACCTCAACCTGTTCACCGGCCTCTGTATCAAAAGAGAACCAGGCTCCCACATCATCTCCCGCTATTTCTTTATTGTACTGGGTATAAAGTTTGTATTTGCCACTGTGGATATCCCATTCGGCTTCTACACCTTTCATTTCCCGTTGTTTTTTCCAATATCCCGAAGCGATTGGCTTTTTATTAATCTGCATCACAAAGTAAATTGGGAATACGGCTTGGGGATTATAACAGAAAGTACCCAACAGCTTCATTCCTTCCACTTCAGTCTCACTTATCCGACGCAGAAACGCACCCGATTCGTTTGTCAATCCTTCACCCAGATTCAGTAAGATATTGCTTTTCCCGGCCGGGAAAGTAAATCGGCTGATACCACAACGGGCAGAAGCACTTACTTCTGTCTTTATATCGTATTTGGTCAGCTGATTAGTATAATATCCGGGCGAAGCCTGCTCGTTTGAATAGCCACTCCCGTATTGGTTGTAATCGACAATCAAGTCGCCGGTTGTAGGCATTAAAAGCAACGAACCCAAATCGGGACACCCTACTCCACTTAAATTGACATGCGAATATCCGGTAAAGAATTTATTATGAAATTCATACGGAGTTGACCACCAACGACTATCCTTGTCATATTTATTCGTGTCAGAACCCATCACATTGAAAGGTACCACCGACATCATCCCATTGGGAGCAACCGCTCCGGGATGGCACGTGCCAAAATTCGTGGTTCCGATAAATGGATTTACATAATCGCAAATCTCCTTTGCCTGCAAGGAGCAGGCAAAGGAGATTAATATTAAACAACTACTTCTGTTTAACCAATTCATGTTATTGAATTAAATGATTGAAGTACGTTTTGTGAACTCAATAATTTCAGGTATATAACCAAACGCAAGACCGGTAACGGTATCTGCACATCCATAATAAACCGCAATACGACCGGTTTCTTCATCATGCAATGCTGCACAAGGGAAACATACATTTGGCACGTCGCCCATACATTCGTAATCTTTTTGCGGAGAAATAAGGTAAGGCCCAGAACGGAATTTTACTTTCCATGGTTCGTCTAAATCAAGCAATGCAGATCCGAAACTATAAACGAAACCATTACAAGAAGCTAGTACACCGTGATAAATCAACAACCAGCCTTCGGGTGTTTCAATCGGAATCGGGCCGGCCCCGATTTTAGTACACTGCCATGCACTATCCTCAAACGGAGCAGGAGCCATTACATGACGATGATGTCCCCAGAATTCCATATCAGGAGATTCGCTATAGAAAATATCACCAAACGGAGTGTGGCCATTGTCGCTCGGACGGCTTAACATCGCATAGCGACCATTAATTTTACGAGGAAACATCACCCCGTTTCTATTGAATGGAATAAACGCATTTTCTAACTGATGGAAAGTTTCGAAATCAGTTGTCCATGCCACACCGATAGTAGGGCCATGATATCCATTACACCAGGTTACATAATAACGGTCTTCAATCCAGGTTACACGCGGGTCGTATCCATAAACCCAATTTCCGATTTCAGGATCGTTGCATTCAAACTTCAACGGTTCTTCATTGATCTTCCAGTTGATAGCGTCATCGCTAAAGCCAACATGCAGGCGCATACGTCTGTTCGTATCGTCGCAGCGGAACACTCCGGCATATTTTCCGTTGAAAGGAACTACAGCACTATTAAAAATACTATTTGAAGTGGGTAACAAATCACGCGGAATAATCGGATTTGCAGAATAACGCCACATCACATCTTTAGATCCCGCAGGACGTTCCTCCCACGGCATATTCATTTTCTTTTCCATGTATTTAATTAATTATTAATGTTAGATCAGATTGGAATCAGCATTCAATCGGTTCGGTTGAAATTTTTTTTTCTTCTTCTGTGGTATTTGAATTATTATAAGTAAACGGGACAAACCAACAAACTAAAAAGGCAGGAATAGTAGCAATCAGAACCCAGATAAAGAAATTCTGATAACCCACGGCATCACTCAGATATCCGCTCATCATACCCGGAATCATTACTCCAAGATTCATAATTCCTGTTGCAAACGCATAATGTGCCATTTTATGATTTCCGGGAGCAACCTGTTGCATCATAAACAGGGTTAATCCGACAAATCCGAAACCGTATCCGAAGTATTCGAACACAATCGCGCCTCCTACTACCCAAAGATTGGATGGCTGGGTCATTGCAAGGAACAAATAAACAGCAAAGGGAATATTAAAGAAACAACAAAGAGAAAACAACACCTTTTTTAAGCCCAGTGCCGAAATATAATAGCCGGCCAATATTGAGCCTAATACAAATGCCGCAGCCCCGAAAGTACCATAAATAATTCCGATTTCCTGTACGCTCAATCCTAAGCCACCCTCAGCAACGGATGCTTTCAAAAAAAGAGGGACAATTTTCATGGCAAAGCCTTCGGCAAAACGATACAATACGATAAAACTGATATACCAGAAGATATGCTTTTTCTTAAAGAATGAAGTCAACACCTCTCCTAGCATCTGCATGGCATCTTTAAAATTATGTACATTTCCTTTGGCCTCTCCTCCCGACGGTAAGATCCGACTGTGATAAAGCGATAGCGCCCCCATCAGAGCAGCACAAATAAGCATGATAATCATCCATGCCCATGTAGCCCCAAAGTGATCTGCTAATGCTCCGGCTAGATAAACCAATCCGCCGGTAGTCAATATTTTTGCCAGATTGTAAAAAGCCCCTTGCCATCCGATATACTTGGCTTGCTGTGCACTATCGAGTTCCGTCAGATACACTCCGTCACCGGCAATATCATGGGTTGCTCCACTTAATGCAATGATACCCATTAAAGCTATCGCATAAGGAAAGAAATCTTTTATTGGAAGCACTAATGCTATTAATCCAAAAGCAATCCCTGTAACGAGCTGAGTAGCTACCACAAAGTATTTTTTTGTTTTAAACATCTCCAACAAAGGACTCCATAATGGCTTTAACGTCCAGGGGAGCATTACTAAAGAGGTCCAGAAAGCAATCTGTGCATTTGAAATATTCAAATCTGAGAACATGAGGACGGACACCATTGACAACGCGACAAACGGTAATCCCATTCCAAAATAAACGGTCGGCACCCAATAAGCGGGAGATAATTTGTGTGAATTCATTTGGTTTGGTATAGATAAAAAAATTAGTCAACGATTATTTCGTCCACAAATATAAACGCTTTTTCTCCACGAGCACCATGCCAATCAGGAATTGAAGAAACAGGATCAACTACAACTCGTAATTCTTTTGTTTTAAACGCCGGAAATTCGCAAGTATATTCGTAAAGCCCATCCTTATCCTCTGAAGTAGTCATTGGTATTTGTGTTTCGCCTAATTGTTCGAATGTACCATTTTCATTAGCTCCATAAACGGTCAGTTTAGTTGGCGGGAAAACATATTCTCCGAACTGAACTAAAGATCCAATTTTAACAGATGATAATTCTGTCGGTTCATAGAAGCCGATGTTTACATCCAAAGGAATATTTTCATAACCTAACCAACATCCATTTGCATAATTGAAGTCACCCCGTATCCCATCTACTAAAGCAGTCGCTCCTTTATAGGTATATTTAGGATTAGGCGCAACATTGAAGGAAACTTTGTTTCCGGTAGCTTTATTAAATTTGAATCCTTTATTCAATACACGAGACAACTTGTCATTTCTCTTAGTGACAGCCTGAAGGGTACAACTTTCATTAATCAAAAGCGGCTCCGTGTATAGCTGGCTTTTTTCGGTAGGAGTTGTTCCGTCTGTTGTATAATAGATTGGAGCATCTCCCATCGTAACCAGTTTTGCTGTTACACCTTTATCTTTATTATTGACAATGTATTCACCTTGTATTTCATAAATATGCTGTGCATAATTATAGCCAAGCATATCGTACATTTTTGTTTCGCGATCGAGGTTATTGATAAAACGCTCCCAGCTTTTTGATTCAGGATTGGTCCATTGTACTTCTGATAAAGCGGCAAGACGAGGAAGTAGCTGATAATGGAGTTGGTCTACAGACGGAATATATTCTGTCCACAGATTAGCCTGTGTTCCTAAGATATGTTTGCTTTCTTCCGGAGTAAGCACGGGTGCTACGGGTTCGAATGAATATACACGCTCTACCGGAGAACATCCACCGATTGAGAAAGGCTCATTTTCGGTATCGTTCGATTGATAATGATCGAAATACAAATGTGAACTTGGAGTCATGATAACATCATTTCCCTGACGGGCAGCCTCAATACCGCCATCCATACCACGCCATGACATAACAGTAGCATTCGGGGCCAAACCACCTTCCAGGATCTCATCCCAACCAATTATACGGCGACCTTTCGCATTTAAGAACTTTTCTACTCGCGAAATCACATAACTTTGCAGGTAATGTTCCGGCTTATGCTTTTCATCCCCTTTAATTCTTAATTCTTTTATTTTTTTCTGGCATGTAGGACATTTTTCCCAACGCACTTTCGGACATTCATCCCCTCCGATATGAATATATTCGGATGGAAATAAATCAACTACTTCGGTCAATACATTTTCAATAAAATCGAATGTAGATTCTTTTCCTACACACAAAACATCATCTCTTACGCCCCATTGACCAGAAACCTCATAATCCTTACCGACACAACCTAAAGAGGGATAAGAAGCCAGTGCCGCCATCATATGACCGGGTAGATCAATCTCCGGTATTACGGTAATAAAGCGATCGGATGCATATTGTACAATTTCCCGAATTTCATCCTGCGTATAGAAACCACCATATGGAGTATGGTCATAATTATCCCAGTCTTTTTTAATCATGGTCTTTTTACGAATACCGCCAATTGAAGTTAATTCCGGATATTTTTTTATTTCAATACGCCAACCTTGGTCATCGGTAAGATGCCAATGGAACTTATTCAGCTTATAAGCTGCCATTATATCAATATAGCGTTTTACTTCTTCTTTAGAAAAGAAATGGCGTGACACATCCAGGTGCATTCCTCTATATTCGAAACGAGGTTTGTCCTGAATTTCAACACAAGGCAAAGACCAGTTTTCCTGAGGTTTTGCTTCGGATCCATAAACAGCGAGAGGAAGCATTTGCTTAAGCGTTAATGTGGCATAGAAAAACCCATTAGCTGTTGCAGCTTGAACTAAAACTTTGTCTGGCTGTATTGAAATTTTATATTCTTCTTTTCCTAATTCCGGATTATTTACAAATGAAATCTCCCGTGATTTCTGAGCGGCAACATCCGAAATAAGTTTGACATCTGCAACCGACTGCAAATTTTGAATAAAATTGTTAATCACCTGCATAGAGGCATCGTCCGCATTTTCGGGGAAATTTAATTTCACATTCGATGTTATTTTAAATTCACCCTGCGAAGTAGCTAGATGATTAGGATAAGGGATTAGGTTACATTCCGGCGTTAGTGTTTTTTCTGAACAAGCAGTCATAAGCATACTTGAAAAGAATAGCACATTTAAAAATTTACTCATAATATGATATTTAGTTTTAAAGTCTGTTTCTACTTCAAAGAGTATATTTGTGTTTTTCTTTTTTCATCTAATTAATATAGCAGCTTACTATTCGTTTTACCTCAAAAGGGATACTTACTTTTAATGTATTTTACCTATAAAACCAAAAAAGTGTTTTAAAAGCCATATATTTTAACTTTTAAAACACCCTCTTATGAAAACGAAATTACTACTTCATTATTAAACAAAAAGGGATATTCAAAAATATAAAATATCCCTTTTGTTTAACTATAAAAATATTTATTTTCTAATAAATTTCAAAATCAAGCTACCGTTTTCAGTTACTACTTTAGCTAAGTAGCAGCCTTTTTTCAACTCATTTAATTCAGAAGAAGAGTTCAATTCCAAAATTGATTCTCCTGTTATTGAGTAAATAGTTGCATGAGCTCCTGCTGGAATTACCAAACGATTTGAGCTTGCATCGTAGTAAGCAACCTCTGCTTTTGTAGAAGTTACCCCACTTAGCAATCCAAACACTGCTTTAAACGAAACATCTGAATTAATGCTAGCTGGCCAATATTGATAATTTTTGGATTCTTCTACATAATAAGATTCGATATCAGTCACCACATTTTCATTGTCATAGAAAAGTCTTAGACCATAATTCTCATTCGGAGTAATAGTTACTGTAACATTAGTTCCTTTCACCAATTTGTCTCCATGAACACATGGTAAGCCAGTTTCATCATTTACAACTTCTAATGAACCGAATTCAGGATTGTCATTTAAAAGAGATAGAGTATACAAAGTAACTTTAAATTCTACTTTAAATTCAAGATTCTCAGTAGCAGTCATTACATAACGATTGTTTACAACGTCAGCCGTTTTATCAACCCCGTTAACAGAGAATAATTTTAATGAAGCGCCGGCGATTGGAGCAAAATTAATAGTAAGTTCAGATCCGGTAACAACCTTGTCTCCGTCATTTACAGGAACCAATCCATTAAATACAGTTACCTTACCATATTCTACCGCAGGAATTGTAATTGTATGCATTATTCTTGCAAAAGTAGCGACTACATTCATATCGAACTCACCACCTGCTTGGTAATGATTATTTTGTACATAAGGTTTCTTTTCAGATTCATTAAGCATAAATGAAGTAAGTTCATATCCCTCTTCAGGAATTACTTCAAAATCAAAAATAGTAGCTTCAGTAAATCTTGTTCCGCTAGGAAGAACTACTTCGGCTTCATATTCACGTGCTACGACCTGTCCATTTCCAACAGCCGAGTAAGTTAAAACCCAAAAGCTAGAGAACTTAACCGACACCACAACATTTTCAGTCAATTCGAAAGAAGTTCCTTCAATTGCCACATCATTTACACGGATTTCGTCAAGACGCATATTTCTGTTTGGCGAACCAACTACTGTAATGATTGTGCCTTCTGGTAATTCATCACCAGAATTGATTATCTCTTCACCATTTTTAAGGACAAAAGTACCATTGATAGCTTCTCCAGCCGTTACTGTATACGATGCTACAATTGCACTTTCTACATTGATATCGTAGTCATATACAACTCCCTCCATAATACTCATGCAAGCCATTCTTGGCAATTCGGATCTATTAACCCAAGCATTTGTGTAAACTACGCGCACGCGGTATTTACCCACGGCGGTATTTTCAGGGATCGCAATTGTTTGGGTGATATCAAGCACATTATAACCTTCGTTCGCATTACCTCCAACATTATCCAATCCTTCGTGAGATGTTCTTCCGCATAAATCAGAATATTCATTCGTGCTAAAAATTCCATCTTGATTCCAGTCTACGAAATAATAAGCTACATTATAACGCAAATCCTGACGTACTGTAGTCGTAGAATATCCACCTAAATTATTTGCAACTAAATTTACAGATAAAGTTCCACCCTGACGAACTGTTGCTTCTCCAACATAAGTGAGTAAAGAAGACGGCATAGAAGATGTTTCGTAATTCAAATTTGTAGTACCCCCGGTCGAAGTAATCGTTTTCACATATGAATTACCCGAGTTGTGAGTGGTCCCGGACGGTGTACAATAAGTGTTTGCTTTAGTTGGGATCATATACCCCATCAACAAGAAACACAACAGAATTAAAAAGTTTTGTTTTTTCATATTAGTATTTATTTGATTAATATTAAAAATACACGCAGGTATTTTTTTGTTTCCCACAGATCTTATAATAAGTAAAAAAAATTATTGATTACAGACTATCGTGTTTTTCATATGCTTCGTTCAAAAATATCGATAACAAAAATAATAAATAATTTCATATTGCATTATATTAATATAAAATAAATATATTTTCACTTATCGCCACAAATTCCACAAGAATGAATCTCTTTTTATATTAATACAAATAACACCAAGTATATACTCAATGATA
>JAVVPN010000063.1:0-3735 GCA_036655755.1 Bacteroidales bacterium
CGGCGCGCGAAGTAGTGCAGCTTTACGTAAGTGCCCCCGAAAGTAAATTACAGAAACCGGTTCGCGAGTTACGGGCTTTTGTTAAGACAAAGGAATTGAAACCCGGCGAATCTGAAATCGTATCGCTTCGATTTAAACATGCCGATTTGGCTTCATTCGATGAATCAATCTCTTCGTTCGTGGCTGTTCCCGGAACTTATTTTGCAGAACTGGGCCGTTCTGTCGAAGATATTTCTATTCGTATGCCTTTTTCAGTTAAATCCTACTCACGAAAAGTGCATAATGTACTCAATCCTGTTGTACCGATAAACACATTTCGATTTTAATACTATTTCCCTAATGGAATATAAGAACACGGATCATCAGATATGTTATCATGATCCGCTCCGTTCGTTCATTATCATAAATTTTTAATACTCATGATTAATCCAAGAAAATTAATAGGTGCATTTTTGGTTGGTACAACTGTTTTTGTCTGCTCATGTGAGAAGAACAATGTCAAAACACTTTCCCCCGATGGACGTACCCGTTTACAATTTTGCCTAAATAAATCGGGCGAAATGACGTATTCTATTGAGCGTGATGGTAATGCGTTTGTCTTACCCTCTTCTTTGGGCTTTGAGGCAGAGCAGGGTAATTTAAAAGATGGCTTTGTAATCAGAGATGTTTATAAAAAAGTGGTCGATACCACTTGGATTCAGCCATGGGGACAAAACAAAACCATCAGAGATATTCATAACGAGACTGTCGTCGAAATGGAAAATCCGCAAGCAGTGAAGCTGATATTCCGAATGCGTGCATATAACGAAGGTGTCGCATTTCGTTATGAATGGGATGCGAATGGATCTGATTCACTAAAAATATCCGATGAATTAACTGAATTTAATTTCGCCAATGATGGCAGCAGTTGGTCGATTCCGGGTGATTTCAATACCTATGAATTGAAATACAGAAAGCTTCCGTTGTCTGAAGTTGCAGATGCAAATACCCCTTTTACATTCAAAGTCGGTAATACTTACGGATCTGTCCATGAGGCAGCACTATATGATTTCCCGGAGATGTGCCTCTATAAAAAAGACTCTTTATCCTTTAAAGCAGAGCTCGCCCCGTTGCCGAATGGAGTAAAGGCGTATGTGCCTTCTAAGTTTACTACTGCATGGCGTACTTTCCAAATAGGAGATAAGGCTGTCGATCTGATCAACTCCGACTTGATACTCAATTTGAACGAACCTGCAAAATTTGATGATATGTCTTGGATCAAACCCCAGAAATATATTGGGGTGTGGTGGGGGTTGCATTTGGGATCCCATACCTGGACTATGGGCCCTAAACATGGAGCAACCACTGAAAACGCCGTTAAACATATTGATTTTGCTGCCGCCAATAATATACAGGGCGTATTGTTTGAGGGATGGAACCAAGGTTGGGAAAACTGGGGTAAATCACAACATTTCGATTATATGACCCCTTACGCTGATTTCGATATGGACTACCTGGCCGATTATGCCCGTCAAAAAGGCGTTGATTTATGGATGCATAATGAAACCGGTGGAAATATTCCTGAATATGAGGTTCAGCTCGACAGTATGATGCAAAAATATGCCCGATTAGGAATTCAAACAATTAAGACCGGATATGCTGGGGGTATTAAGGGCGGTTACTTACATCATTCCCAATATGTAGTCTCCCATTATCAGCGTGTTGTTGAAACTGCTGCAAAAAATAAGATTATGCTAAATGTGCATGAGCCGATCAAAGATACGGGTATTCGACGCACATGGCCCAATATGATGACAAGAGAAGGTGCCCGGGGCATGGAGTGGAATGCCTGGTCAGAAGGTAATACTTCCGATTACTTGTGTACGCTCCCTTTTGTTAGGTTATTGGGAGGACCGATGGATTATACTCCGGGTATATTTGATCTTGATTATTCACGTGCACGCGGCAATAATGATTTCAATGGTTGGAACGGAGATAATAATTCGTGTTATATTAAAACTACGTTGGCCCGTCAGGTCGCTAATTGGGTAATTATATATTCTCCTCTTCAGATGGCTTCCGATTTGATAGAGAACTATGACAGCCATCCGGCCTTTCAGTTTTTTATAGATTATAATCCCGATTGTGATTGGTCAAAAGCAGTTGCCGGTGAAATCGGCGATTATATAGTCATGGTACGTAGGAGTGCTGATTCTTTTTATCTCGGAGCGGGTACAAATACTGAGGCGCGCACCATTCTCCAACCTCTTGATTTTTTACAACCGGAAATAACTTATGAGGCGATTATTTATGCCGATACTCCCAATTCCGAGAAAAATCCTAAAAATTATAGAATAGAAAATCTAAGGGTAACTTCCGTCGACACGCTCACTCTCCAAATGGCTTCTAATGGCGGCCAAGCGATTTCATTTATCCCTTTATCCAATTAAGTCATGAAACGTATAGCTCTAATTTCGTTTTTGTGGGGGATTCTATCTACTATTTTATTTGCTCAATCTTCAAAAGACTGGGTTGTCATTGCAGAGGAATCCGATGTTTTCTTTCCTGCATGTGCTGCCAATGGGGAAGTGGGAATAGGAATTGGTAAGCAACCCCTGAGCTTTGGTCCCGTCATCCTGGGCGGAGCGTATGAAAAAGGTTCCTCCCGTGATGTAAGTCGGATTCTAGAAGGAATCAATCCTTTCGGACTTACGATGCGGGTAAATGGAGAGGTACTTGATTCAGCCTCCCTTACATTGGGGATGATGGCGATTGACATGAAGCATGCCGTTCATACTACGACTTTCAATACAAAAGGGATAACGATTATTCAGCGTATGCGGGCATTGAGGAATATGCCTTATGCGTTTTTATTGGAAATCGAAGTATCCTCGGAGAACGATGCCGAAATCATGTTCACCAATCAGCATCGTCACCCTTCCCATATCTCCAATTTCAGAACGGAACAAAACATTATCCCTTGCGACGATTTACATCGTGCGGTACAACGTTCGACGGGAAATTACAGCGATGACAGAGAGACCATATCGACTACTTCCATATACCTCTGCAAAGAAGGGGTAGAGCAGTTGGATGCCGCTTCTGTCAAAATTGGTGTCAAGCAAGGAGACAGTCGCTCTTTTGCGCTTATTGGTGTTGTTTGTACGACAGAGCAGTTTTCAGATCCCTGGAATGAATCAGACCGTCAAGCGATTTATGCTGTTTTGGAAGGGAAAAACCGCTTGATTTCGGCACATGAACGAAGATGGGCTGATTTGTGGAAAGGGGATATCGTAATTGAAGGCGATATTCAAGCCCAACAAGATGTCCGTTTTGCTTTGTATAATCTTTATTCCTCAATTCGGGAGGGTAGTCGCCGTAGTATTCCGCCTATGGGGCTCACAGCTCGGGGATATAACGGACATATATTCTGGGATTCCGAAATCTGGATGTATCCGGCATTGTTGGTTCTTCAGCCCGATTTGGCCCGGCAGATGCTTGATTATCGTATCGGGCATCTGGAAAAGAGTAAGCAACGAGCTTTTGCTTATGGATACAAAGGGGCTATGTATCCTTGGGAAAGTGATAAATGGGGTGAGGAATCAACCCCTACGTATGCCCTTTCCGGACCTCAAGAACATCATGTTACAGCCGATATCGCGATTGCCTGTTGGAATTATTATTGTGTAACCGGAGATATCGATTGGTTAAGAACAGAAGGTTTTCCGGTAATGCGTGAAACGGCTGCTTTTTGGT
>JAVVPN010000063.1:3745-17053 GCA_036655755.1 Bacteroidales bacterium
TAGAAGCCAATACAGACGGCTCCTTTTCTATTTGCAATGTCGTTGGAGCGAACGAATATGCGACAGGGGTTAACGACAATGCATTTACCAACGGATCGGTCAGAAGAGCGTTGGAATATACGTTGGCTGCAGCCAAGCTCTGTGGTCAGAAAGAAGATTCACAATGGCTCTCTATTGCAAACGGGTTGCGTATTCCGAAATTTGAAGATGGTATAACACGCGAACATGCATCTTATGACGGCCGGATGATTAAACAGGCGGATGCCAATCTTTTAGGCTATCCCTTGGGGCTGATATCCTCTCCGAATTCAATATTGAAGGATTTAGCCTATTATGAAAACCGAATTGATCCTAAAAACGGCCCGGCAATGAGTTATTCTGTATTTAGTATTCAATATGCCAGATTGGGAATGATAGAAAAAGCTTGTGAACTATTCAAAAAGGCCTACGAGCCCAATTTACGTCCTCCTTTTAGAGTCTTTGCCGAAACCTCCACTAGTATAAATCCATATTTTATGACTGGAGCGGGGGGGATGTTACAAGCTGTTTTGTTCGGATTTGGAGGTCTCCATATTACTGAGCAAGGTCTGATTCAAAAAGAGTTCGTATTGCCGCCAAATTGGAAAGGCTTAATTATTAAGACGCCTGGTCACACCTATTCGTGTCCTAAAACCGAGGTATATATAGATGGTATTTGAGTAGTGTTGTTGATCTGCCTTGTATTGAGTTGGCATTGATAATTCTTTATGACAAGATTCTTTAAATCATTTTGATATATTTTTTTGCTTAATCTAGTAATAATTAAAATTTTAGAATCATGAGAAATCTTTTCCTCTTAGTATTGGCAATTATATTCGGAGTATCCGTATATGCCGAAAAGCGTATTTATTTTTTTTATGGTTGGGATAGAGAAACATCGTTGCCGTCATTTGACGGTGAAGCATTAGATTATCGGCCGGGTGGTGGCAATTATTATGAAAATTGGGGGCGTAATACTTTGATTAAATCAACCGAAGACCCTTATCGTCCCGGAGAGTCTTATACCAAGATTGCCGTAACACCTCCCGCTTCGGCCAGTGAAACTCCTCCTTATCCAACTTATGCAGGCGTTTTCGTTAATGGGCGTCAAACAATTGTTTTTGATGGAGTAAGAGATAGCTGGTATTTGCATTTTGCCATTAAAACAGACCATAAAGGCTCTTTCAACCTTCTCTTTTATGAAAACTGGAAATGGGGTGCACAGAAAACGTTTAATATAAATAAATATATCGTACGTACGGATGGCTCGTGGTGTGATGTGAATATTCCGGTGAGTGATATGATTGATGCGGGTTTGGAAATTCTTTCGTGGGATATGAGATATGATGCCACACATGATCCATATCTTTACTATTTGGGTTTCGAGGGAGTTTTCGATAAAGGGATAACTACGACTCATACGAGTCTGGACGATATGTATTTCACTGATACGACTCCGACTTCAATACAATCTGTTAAATCTGACGCATCCGCCCTATGGAGACAATCCGGGTATGGACTCCGAATCATAGAGGATGGCAATTGTGGTATTACTATTTATGACATGGTTGGTAAAATCATACGGACGACCCCCCTTTCGGAAATTGATTTGACCGGGTTGCAACCTGGTTGTTACATCGCCAAAAGTGGTTCTAACATATTTAAATTCAAATATTGAACCTCGAAATTTTAAAGACAGTACAATAATCGCAGCTTTTTGAGATAATTTCTGTTATAACAATCCCACACATTCAGTGTTGGGATTGTTTCGTTTTTGAAAAGCTTTTTTATCCGGTTGAACCCTCGGTTGAGGTAGCTTGTTAATCTCATAACTTGTATTTATGAGAATTTTATCAACAATACTATTAACCGGAATGCTTCTCATTGCAGGATGCAGAGCCGAAAAGATATCAACTGAAAATCCGGAAACTGAAACTCCTGTCGAGAGTCGGTTGTCTTTGTTCTTTTCGGGTGATTATATGCAGCACTTACCTCAGGTCAATAGTGCCCGACGCCCTGACGGAAGTTTCGATTACACCGGTACGCTTACTAATCTTTCTCCTTTCTTTAAAAATGCCGATTTTTCAATCCTGAACTTTGAAACGACAATTTCTGAACGGAATTTTACAGGCTATCCTTGTTTCCATTCGCCCAAAGCGGCTATGTGTTATCTTAAAGAGGTAGGAGTGAAAGTTTTGATGTTGGCGAATAATCATTGCTGTGATGGAGGTGAACAGGGTATCCGTACTACGCTGGCGGTCGCCGATTCATGTGGTTTTTTGCGGAGCGGGGTATATGCGGATTCTGCCGATTACCGACGTTATCACCCGTTGATACTGCAAAAAGGAGAGATTCGGTTGGCGATTTTGAATTATACTTATGGTACCAATGGCCTTCCTGTTCCTGCCGGAGTGATCGTAAACCATATTGATACGGCTCTTATCCGGCAGGATTTAAAAGAAGCCCGCAGACATAAGGCGACTGATATTATCGTTTTCTATCATTGGGGGCAGGAATACCAGCCGTATCCCGATAAACAGCAAAAACAATTGGCAGACTGGACGCACCAACAAGGGGTAACGCTTGTAGTGGGATCCCACCCTCACGTTATACAGCCCATTGAGTCGGTGGTTCAGGATTCTGTCGTAAATCGGATTACGTTATACTCTCTTGGTAATCTTATCTCAAACCAGCCGGAGCCCGATTGTAAAGGAGCTCTCTCTTTTTACATTGAACTGGTGCGCACAAAAGGGGTTCCTACGCGTTATGAAAATGGCGCATATCTTTTTCATTGGGTAGGAATCGACCGGCAGGTAAATAAAACCGACTACAGCGTAATACCGGTTTTTAGTGCCGATTCATTATTGATACCCGGCGTGTCAGATATCGGACTGGACATTTTTACAGAACAAGCTTATAAACTGATAACACCATCGGCTGGGATAAAAGAAATAACTTCTTATCCTCCTGCTGAGAACTGATATTTTTCATAACTTGCCCTACAAAAGAGATATAAATGGCGCATTTGTACCTTAATATAAAGAATTAAACTATATACAAATGAAGATAACGATTATTGGTGCCGGTAATATGGGTGGCGCGATCGCCAAAGGCTTGGCTCAAGGCTCTTATTTTGAAGAAAAGGACATTACGGTAACAGCACGTTCGCAAGAAACGCTCGATCAATTAAAGTCCGGTAATCCGGCTTTTAATGTAATGAATGATAATGCCGAAGCTGTAAAGGGAGCAGACATTATTGTGTTGGCAATCAAACCATGGTTGTTAGAGTCGGTAATTACACAAATCAGACGCGGGCTCGATTTTAAGAGACAGATTATACTCTCTGTTGTTGCAGGGGTTAGCTTCGATGATTTGATAAAAATGCTGACCGATAATAATGAGGAGGACGATGAGATGATTAATCCCGTTTTATTCCGGGTAATACCGAACACTGCCATTGCGATTCGGGAGAGCATGACCATTATCTCAGCTTATAATTCATCCGATAAGCAGGATGCGTTGATTACCGGTATTTTCAATGAACACGGAAAAGCGATTCTGATCGAAGAGCACCTGATGGGAGCGGCCACAGCATTGTGTTCTTGTGGGATTGCGTATGCCCTTAAATACATAAAATCGGCTACAGACGCGGGTGTTGAATTAGGATTTTATCCCGATCAGGCAAGCGATATGATTTCGCAAACCGTAAAAGGAGCAGCACAGCTATTGTTGACAAACCATTCCATGGCAGATACCGAAATATATAAGGTTACCACGCCGGGCGGCATTACCATAAAAGGTTTAAATGAGATGGAGGCTGCCGGCTTCCCGACTGCTGTTCGTGCCGGAATCAAAGCCAGTGTAAAATAAAAACGTTCCGTTATCTTATAAAATATCCCAAAAGAAGAATGTCTATACATTCCTCTTTTGGGATATTTCTGTTTTAGAAGCCCAACAGCTTCTTAGAAAAAGCAAATTATTTTTCGA
This sequence comes from Bacteroidales bacterium, assembly GCA_036655755.1. Taxonomy (GTDB): domain Bacteria; phylum Bacteroidota; class Bacteroidia; order Bacteroidales; family JAUNSR01; genus JAUNSR01. The sequence goes on from JAVVPN010000063.1 coordinate 7,751, forward strand.
GCGATTCAAGCATCCGTTTTAATACAGTCTGAGCCGATATTTCACGGTTGGCCGCCTCTTCAATCACAATAGAACGCGGCGATTCAATCACATCATCGGTTACGATCATATTGCGTCTTACCGGCAAGCAATGCATGAAATAGGCATCATTCGTAAGCGCCATTTTCTGTTGGTCTACAGTCCAGCTCCGATCGGTGCTAAGTATTTGGCCGTAATTCGGATCTGTATAAGCCGCCCAGTTTTTTGCATAAATAAAATCAGCACCCTCAAAGGCTTTATTTTGGTCGTATTCAATGGTCGCGCCATTTGTGAATTCAGGAGCCAGTTCATACCCTTCCGGATGCGTAATCACCACCTCATATCCGGCTTCTACGGCCCATTGTGCAAAAGAGTTCGGTACGGCCTGAGGCAAAGCGCGTGGATGAGGAGCCCAGGTCAGAACCACTTTCGGGCGCTCTTTGTCTTTATGCTCCTCTATTGTGATCATATCGGCAAACGCCTGAAGCGGATGTCCTGTAGCCGCCTCCATGCTGAATACCGGACGTCCCGAGTATTGGATAAACTGATTGATGATTTTTTCGCTATAATCATCCTCTTTGTTTTCAAAACGGGCGAAAGCGCGTACTCCGATTACATCACAATAGCATCCCATTACCGGAATCGCCTCCAGCAAATGTTCCGGTTTGTCGCCATCCATAATTACACCTCGCTCTGTCTCAAGTTTCCATGCGCCTTGGTTTATGTCAAGCACCATTACGTTCATGCCCAGATTCATGGCTGCCTTTTGGGTGCTCAGGCGAGTACGCAGGCTCGAATTGAAAAAAATCATCAGTAAGGTTTTGTTTTTACCTAAATCCTGATAACCGAATTTATTTGCTTTCACCTCGCGGGCTTCCTGTAATGCTTTCTTTAAATCGCCCAGATCGTGGACGCTTGTAAAATTTCTCATGTGATGTATTTTGTAAAATTATGATCTGGTTTGTCCCTCCCCGTCAATGATATATTTATAAGAGGTGATTTCCCGTAATGCCATTGGTCCGCGCGCATGCAGTTTCTGAGTGCTGATACCGATTTCCGCACCGAATCCGAATTGGGCGCCATCAGTAAAGGCAGTAGAGACATTCGTGTAAACACATGCTGCATCTACCAGTTTCCGGAAAACGTCTTTCGTTTTTTCATCTTCAGCTACGATTGCCTCACTGTGTTTCGACGAATAGCGGTCAATGTGCGCCAATGCTTCTTCTAACGAATCAACGGTTTTTATGGCCAGTTTATAGTCGAGAAACTCCGTGCCGAAACTCTCTTCGCTGGCAGGCCGTAATAATTCTGTCGGATAATGCTGCTCTAACCTCGCATAAGCTCGTTCGTCGGCATAAACGATTACCTGCTTTTCTGCCAGTTTTTCTGTCAGAAAAGGGAGGTCGCTCAATCGGTCGGAATGAATCAGTACGCAATCCAGCGCATTGCATACGCTTACCCTGCGCGTTTTTGCATTATAAATGATAGCACGTCCTTTCTCCTTATCGCCGCTTTTGTCAAAATAAGTATGGCAAATACCCGCTCCCGTTTCAATAACCGGAATATGGGCATTCTGACGTACGAAGTTAATCAACGCGCTGCTTCCGCGCGGAATCAATAAATCAACGTATCCCGTCGCCTGTAGTAATTGAGTAGTAGCTTCGCGGGTAGCCGGAAGCAATACGCAGGCGTCCGGGTTGATATGAAAGCGTTCTAATACTTCATGAATGATTTTCACAATCGCTTCATTCGAAAACTCGGCGTCCGATCCTCCTTTCAATACGCAGGCGTTAGCCGTTTTAAAGCATAAAGAGAATACGTCGAAGCTTACATTGGGGCGAGCCTCGTAAATCACCCCGATCACTCCGAACGGAACCACTACTTTTGATATCTGCATTCCATTCGGACGCACGGTTGTTTCAAGGATGTTCCCAAGCGGAGAGGGGAGGGTTGCTACATTTCGTATATCCGAAGCGATCGAAGCGATACGCTCTTTATTCAGCAACAGACGGTCGTATTTCGGATCCTCCGGAGCCATGCGTGCAAGATCTTTAGCATTTGCCGCAATAATCATTTCGCTCTGTTGTTCGGCTGCGTCTGCAAGCGCCAACAAAACGCTGTTAATTGTTTCGTTATCCAGCAACAGCATGCTGCGTGATGCCGCCCGGGCCTTTTCGAGCTGAGGTATAATAGAAGTGTTCATAACTTTAATCCAAGTATAAATAGTCGTAATGTACAAAAGGTTTTGCCCCTTTTTTCCCAATCAGTGAGCGAGCTTTGTCGCTATCGACACTGATTTTTCCCACACCAAGCGATACGCCGTTGGCATCCATGATCCGCACAATATCATCGGCTTCAAATTCGCCCGCGATGCGGGTTACTCCGATTGGTAAAATGCTCACGGCTTTTTCGCCCACAACTGCTTCGGTTGCCCCTTCGTTCAGATGGATCTCCCCTTTTGCAAAGCCTTCCGAATGGGCAATCCATTTCTTGATACTCGATACGGGTTTATCCGATGCTAAGAAACGGGTACAAGCTACGGGGCAATCTTTTCTTAACAAAGAAGGCAGGATATCTTCTTTTTTTCCGTTCGCAATAATCACCTCGATTCCCTCATCGGCAACCTTTCGGGCGATGTTATATTTGGTGATCATCCCGCCGCGGCCGAATGCCGACTTCGTTGTTTGTATGTAAGAGGAGATGTCCTTTCTTCCTGAATCAATTACCGGAATCAATTCCGAATCCGGATCACTGGGGTTTCCGGTATAGATTCCGTCAATGTTGCTGAGGATGATAAGCGCTTCGGCTCCCATCATCGTTGCGATCAGCCCCGACAATTCATCATTGTCGGTAAACATCAGTTCGCTTACCGAAATCGTGTCGTTTTCATTTACAACCGGGATTACTTTTTCGTCGAGCATCACCTCCATGCAATTCTTTTGGTTGAGGTAATGGCGGCGCGTACCGAAATTCTCTTTGGTTGTAAGAACCTGTCCGCACGCAATGCCATGATCACGAAACAGCTCATAATAGCGGTTAATCAATTTGGCCTGGCCCACTGCCGAAAACAGCTGACGAGCCGATACCTGATCCAGCTTGCGCGAAGCTTTAATTTCGCTCCGACCCGAAGCGACAGCACCCGATGAAATCAGAATAATCTGTACGCCACCTTTATGAAGTTCTGCAATCTGGTCAGTCAATGCTGACATGCGTGTGAAATCGAGCGTACCATCCTTACGGGTTAATACATTGCTGCCGATTTTAACTGCGATGCGTTTGAAACGAAAAGACATAGTTATAGGTTTTATTCCTGGTTTAATAAGCTTAACAGACATACATTATGAAACTCCTTTTCCCGGAATGCCGCCTTGCGCAATACTCCTTCTTGTGAAAAGCCGTTTTTTTGCAATACATGAATCGCTTTCTCATTCGTCTCGAATACCCATGCGTGTAGCCGGACGAAGTTGAAGTCATCAAATGCCTCCCGGATGCTTAATGCAAGGGCGCGCTGCATGATTTTTCGGTTCCAAAGGTGCTCAGCCGTATAAAAACGGATCTCGGCACAATGTGTCCAGATATCCTCCTGCGGTATCAACGAAATGCCTCCGGCAAGTTCTCCCCGGTATTCGATCGCCCTTTCGAGCCCCGAATCGTGGCAATTGCTCATTCCGATAAAAACCCGGGCATGCGCCGTTGTATAAGGAGAGGGCAGAGTGTGGGGCAAATCCTTTAATATATTCATATTATTCAGGTGTTTGCTCAACTCCGGAGCATCTGTCGGCTGCCAGTTGCGTAAGAGAACTTCGTCGGTTGCGTTCATATGCAGTCTGTGTTTGGGTCAATATTAGCCAAAAAATAGGAAATAAAAAAGACCGGAGCGTAAAATGATTTTATACAAGGTCATTTAAGCGCTTCGGTCTCTCTCTTTCATTGATATAATGGTAGTTACTCCATCATTCCGTTTCTTTTTAGCATCTCTTTGTAGTCGCTCCAGTCGGCATCTTCAATCCGGCCGATCTGTATCGGGAGTTGTTCGTATTGATCGAGCACTTTGTGCAACGTCATGGCGAATTGTTCTACATCGGAGGTATAAAATACCATGATGAATTTTTCACGGCCGGTATAAATGGCTGTAAGGTAACCTATCTTTTCTGCTTCTTCGGCGTCAGCCAGCTTAAAGGCTACTTCATTCATTTTCTTTTCCTGTTCTTCCGATGGCATTCCGTTTGGAAGCGGCTTGTAGCTCCATTCAATTTCCACCCGTTCTGTATACTTGCCGCTATCTTTCACATAGTTCAGATGGCGTCTGCCTCTTGTAATTACCTCCTGTCCGTCAAGTTCAGAAGTGCTTACAAACCAGTTTTTATTCTCGTCTTTCATAAGCCGTTTTCATTATGAGTTATCTATCAGTCTAAACAATGGAAAACAAAGATAAGTTCGCCTCTTTTACTTATATTCCTTTTAAGGACGCTTATGCTTTCGAATCCTGATTGCGGATCTCTACCCGTCGGATTTTCCCGCTGATCGTTTTCGGAAGTTCCTCTACAAACTCAATTACGCGCGGATATTTATAAGGCGCGGTAACTTGTTTTACGTGATCCTGCAATTCTTTGATGAGGGTTTCGTTGGCTTGCGACTTAAATGCTTCTGCCAATACGATGGTGGCCTTCACTACTTGTCCGCGTACATCGTCGGGCACTCCTGTAATGGCGCATTCTACAACAGAAGGATGGGTCATCAGGGCACTCTCTACTTCGAATGGCCCGATACGGTATCCCGAACTCTTAATCACATCGTCGGCTCTGCCTACAAACCAAAAATAGCCCTCTTCATCGCGCCATGCCACATCGCCGGTATAATAAAGTCCGTCGTGACAGGCTTCATGGGTTTTTTCGGCATCACGGTAATACTCTTTAAATAATCCCAGAATCTTTTCTCCATGGGTGCGTATTACGATTTGCCCTTGTTCGCCATCTTCAGCCCAACGGCCGTCGGCTGTGAGCAAATCCACGTCATACTGCGGATTGCGTATCCCCATTGAGCCCGGTTTCGGGTTCACCCACGGGTAAGTGGCGATGGTCAGCGTCGTTTCTGTTTGCCCGAATCCTTCCATTAACCGTATTCCGGTCAGGCGTAACCATTCGTCGTATACTTTCGGGTTAAGCGCTTCTCCGGCGATCGTGCAATACTTCAGGCATGAGATGTCAAATTTACTCAAATCCTCGCGTATAAGAAAGCGGAATACCGTTGGCGGTGCGCAGAAAGAGGTGATTCGGTAATTATGAATCATATGTAATACATCGGCCGGAGCGAATTTGTCGAAATCGTAAACAAATACATTTGCTCCGGCAATCCATTGACCATACAGTTTCCCCCATACGGCTTTTCCCCAACCGGTATCGGCAAGGGTAAGATGGAGCGAATCGGTATCCAGGTTATGCCAGTAACTCCCGGTGATGATATGTCCTAACGGATATGTAAAGTCGTGTGCTACCATTTTGGGTTCTCCGGTAGTGCCCGAGGTAAAATAGAGCAACGAAATATCGTCGTTTGTATTGGGTTTTTGCGGACGTACGAAAGCCGGCGCCAGGCTGATTCCCTGGTGGAAGTCGAGCCATCCGTCGGGAATATTCGGCCCTACCGATACGATATGTTCTAAAGTCGGCGATTTTTCACGCGCCTTATCTATATGTTCAATCACTTCATCCTCGCCAACCGCTACGATCATCTTGATATCGGCGGCATTGTTGCGGTAAATGATATCTTTGGTCGTTAACAGATGGGTGGCCGGAATTACCGTAGCCCCCAGTTTATGAAGCGCAATGATGGCAAACCAGAATTCAAATCTGCGTTTCAGTATCAGCATCACTTTATCTCCGCGCCCGATGCCGAGCGATTGAAAATAAGATGCTGTTTTGTCACTTTCTTCTTTAATTTCCGCAAAGGTAAACTGATGAAAAGCTCCTTTGTCATTGGTCCAGCACAGGGCTTTCTTTTCCGGATGAGAAGATGCCCATGTATCTACAATGTCATACCCAAAATTGAAATTTTCAGGTACTGCGATCTTGAAATGATCCATGAAATCCTGTTGGTCAGAAAAATGGGTCTGTTTCAGAAATTTTTTAAGCATAAGCTGTCGGTTTGATGGAAAAAATAAAGGCAGTTTCAGATGATGACTGCCAGAAACTGTACCTGTTCATCGCCCAGGGCTTTCATTCCGTGAGGAAGAGCAGAATTGAAATAGATAGAGTCGCCTGCACTCAGCGTTAGTTCTTTTCCGTTGATATGGAAAAGCATCTTTCCTTTTAATAAATAATTAAACTCTTGTCCGCTATGTTGATTCAGGGTAAGCTGTCGTTGATCGTCCGGCTCGATGGTCACCAAAAACGGGGTTACCTCTCTGCCTTTAAACCCGGAGGCCAGTGCCTGGTATTTATACGCTTTTGAGCGCTCTACGGCAGGTCCTTTCCCACAGCGTGTCAGATAGTAACTGTCCATGTATGCTTCGTCGCCAAACATGAGAACGGATAACTCCATATGATAATGCTGGCTGATCTGATGTAATATGCTTACCGGTATATCATACTTCCCCGATTCAATCCGAAGATATTCTTCTTCCGAGAGTCCGCATAGGGTAGCAATCTCAACCAGTTCGATATTTAATGCCTCCCGAAGCCCTTTCAGACGGTCGGCTATCTGCTTGATTTGTTGGTTCATAAGTATTAATATTTTTCAATAAACAGCACTTTGGTATTTTCAACTTGCGCAATATAGCTAATTTTGAGTAAAATTATACACAAATAACTGTTTTGTACACAATTAATTTGCTTTATGAACGTTAAGTATGTGATTCTTTGTCAATTTGTTTGCGGGGGTGTATGGGTTTATTTAATTTTGTGTAAGAATTCATTAACATATCCGATGCGATTTATCTTAATATTCATTTTGTCGGTCCTTCTTTATTGTAGTTGTGATCGCAAGCCAATCCAGTTCGCTTCTCCGGACCAGAACATACAGATAGCTTTTTCATTAGATGAAAAGGGTGTCCCGACATATCAAATTATATATAAAGGCGACACGCTTATTAATCCGTCCCGTTTAGGGGTCAAGGTGCAAGATAATCCGATGGATTCGGCTCTGCAGCTCATTAGTAGTGAGGTCGTCTATAATAAGAAACCCTTTAATTTTGCTTTGAATGAATTTTATCAGGAAGAAGATCCTTATAATGAAATGGTGGTCAAAGTAAAGAAAAACGGTCAGGAAATGGATATCATTTTCCGGGCCTACAATGAAGGGGTTGCTATCCGGTATTGGTTGCGGGGTTATGAAAATATTGTGATAAGTGGAGACATGGTGGAGGTTCGTTTTCGGGAAAATGTAAAATCTTTCTGGGCTCCCGAGCATACTCCGCATGAAAAGAACAGTTATTACCGTAGTCCGCTCTCTACTATTCAGGCTGCTTATCGTGATGCCCGTAAAGAAGAGTATAAATATGGAGCTTATCCCGATAGTATTTATTTGGCTCTCCCTTTTCTGGTGGATAACGGCCATGGAAAATACCTTAATTTTCAACAGGTATATAACTATGATGCTAATGCATTTGCCTTTCGTCTTAATCCGGTAGATTATACGGTATATTCAAGTGTGATGAAAGAGGGTTGCGCAAAACAGGTGCTAACCTTACCTTATTATTCGCAATGGATTGCCATCGGCATCTCGGATAGTTCCGAAAAATTGTTAGAATCGAAAATGGTGTATCACCTGGGTATCGAAGAAGAGGTGCCCGACGAGCCCGAAAAGCATCCGATACGATTGTTCGAAAATAACTGCTACAATAATGTGATTCTCCCTTTTAGTCGTCATTACGAAGGAATCAAAGAGTATCCGCTTATTAATATTGAGCATGGGGCTCACTCTACATTAATGCATCAGCTTGCGCTTCATGTGGTGTTTAACAGGCCGATCAGTGTTTATAACGACTATAAAGGCACAGTCGATGATCAGAAAATGGCTGCTTATAACTTTGTAAGAGAGTTGCCTTCCGAATGGAGTGAGATGAACGTAGTGGCCGGTGAGCTAGGAAAGTATGTTGTCGTTGCGCGTAAGGATGCCCATTCTGATAATTGGTTTGTGGGAGGTATTACAGACGGCAGTGCCCGCGAACTGAATATCTCTTTTGATTTTTTGGATAAAGAAAAGCTTTACAAGGGGTTCTTTTATGAAGATACGGAAGATGCCGATTGGTTGGAACGTCCCAATAATTATAAGATGGAAGAGGTATTTGTGCGTAAGGGAAATACATTTTCATTTTCGATGGGTTACGGCGGAGGATTTGCGCTGATTCTGAAAGAGGTCAAAAATCCGTAATAACCGTCATGTTATATTTTTTCAGATTCTTCCATGTCGGATCTATGATATTGCTTCTTTTATTTTGGGCGTTTGCACTTCATTGTGCAAGCGCCTTTCTTTTGTCGTACGCGGGCGCGTCCCGGTCGGTACGTGGGCGCGTCCCGGTCGGTACGTGGGCGCGTACCGATCGGTACACGGTCGGAAAACTTAAAACCCACAAGCGAAAAACAAAAAAGTGAGAGGCAGGGTTTTTTAAACAACTAATAAGGTATTGTTGTTATATATTAAATTAAAATCTATACGACAATGCTGTTTAATTCAGGTCTGACGGATATTCTTCATCCTATTTCAGTACACTTTCCGGTTGCTCTTACGCTTACCGGCTTATTTCTGGCAGTGATTTATCTGATCAGAAATAAAGACCCGATGCTCAATCGGTGCAACCGCATTATTTTGGTACTGGCTGCTGTCAGTGCGTGGGTAGCGATCATAACATCCTCTTTCACGCCACATCTGACCGGTACTGCGCATCAGATTGAAAGCATTCATCACCTGTATGCGTTTTGGTTTACCTTTACGGTAAGCGTCGCTGCGGTGATCTATCTGTTTATTTCGCTTTATCGGAAACCGTTGCCGAAATGGGTAGGATGGGTTGGATTTATTTTTTATGTTCTCGCCGGTGTCTTTATTTCGTTTACCGGATTTTATGGCGGATACATTGTTTACAATGTTTTGCTATAGGGGGAAATAAAAAAAGAGAGCTACAATTTGTAACTCTCTTTTCGTGTGGTACCACCAGGAATCGAACCGGGGACACAAGGATTTTCAGTCCTTTGCTCTACCAACTGAGCTATGGTACCGTGCAAAAGTTTAGGTTTAAATGTGGTACCACCAGGAATCGAACCGGGGACACAAGGATTTTCAGTCCTTTGCTCT